>JAQGLR010000194.1 GCA_028292765.1 Massilia sp.
TGAGCTGGGCCGACATGGGCGCGATCGGCTGGCTGGTCGACGGCTCGGCGATCATCAACCAGATCCCGCTGTGCCGCTGCTCGTACGGCCCGTATGCCCGCGCCATGGTCCGCGTCTGCAAGGAAGAATCCTTCCACGCGCGCCAGGGCTACGACATCATGATGAGCCTTGCCAAAGGCACGCCGGAACAGAAGGCGATGGCGCAGGATGCGCTGAACCGCTGGTGGTGGCCGTCGCTGATGATGTTCGGCCCGTCCGACGCCGAGTCGGTGAACAGCGCGCAATCGAGCAAATGGCGCATCAAGCTGTTCTCGAACGATGAACTGCGCCAGCGCATGGTCGACCAGACCGTGCCGCAGGCCGAGTACCTGGGCCTCACGATCCCCGATCCCGACCTGAAGTTCAACCACGAGACCGGCCACTACGAATTCGGCGAGATCGACTGGAGCGAATTCCACAACGTCCTGAAGGGCAACGGCCCCTGCAACCGCGAGCGCCTGCGCACCCGCGTGAAAGCCTGGGACGAAGGCGAATGGTTCCGCGACGCCCTGGTCGCCCACGCCGACAAGGCCGCCGCCCGCAAAGCCGCCGCTTGAACGCGTGCACACCGAAACACCGGAGACAAAACCATGAGCAAGGAATGGCCCCTGTGGGAAGTATTCATCCGCAGCCAGCACGGCCTCGCCCACAAGCACGTCGGCAGCCTGCACGCCCCTGACGCCGAAATGGCGATCAACAACGCGCGCGACGTCTACACCCGCCGCAACGAAGGCGTCTCGATCTGGGTCGTGCGCGCCATTGACATCGTCGCCAGCAGCCCGCTTGATAAAGAATCGCTGTTCGAGCCGGCCAACAGCAAGGTCTACCGCCACCCGACCTTCTTCCCGATGCCGGAAGAAGTCAAGAACCTGTGAGCGCGCCCGTGGACGCAAAAATCCAATATTTGCTGCGCCAGGGCGACAACGCCCTGATCCTGTCGCAGCAGCTCTCGCAGCTGTGCGGCAAAGGCCCGGCGCTCGAAGAAGACATGGCGCTGACCAACGTCGCGCTGGACCTGCTCGGGCAAACCCGCATGTGGCTGACGTATGCCGGCGAGCTCGAGGGCCAAGGCCGCGACGAAGACAAACTGGCCTACGGTCGCGACGCCGGAGAATTCCGCAACGTCTTGCTGGTCGAGCAGCCGAACGGCAGCTATGCCGAGGTCATGATGCGCCAGTTCCTGTTCGACTCCTGGCACTATTTTTTGATGCAGGGCCTGACTAAATCGACGGACGCGCGCATCGCCGAAATCGCGGAAAAATCGCTGAAGGAAGTCACCTACCACCTGCGCCGCAGCGGCGACCTGGTGGTGCGCCTGGGCGACGGCACCGACCTCAGCCACCGGATGATGCAGGCGGCGCTCGACGACCTCTGGATGTACAGCGGCGAGGTTTTCCTCTACGACGAGCTCGACCACGCCATGGTGGAGCAGGGCATCGCCCCGCCAGTCGAGGGCTTGCGCGCCGCCTTCCTCGAACACGTGAGCGAGCTCCTGGCGGAAGCCACGCTGGCGATGCCATCGCCGGACGCCTGGATGCAGCGCGGCGGCAAGCAGGGCCGCCACAGCGAGCGCCTCGGCTTCATCCTGGCCGAGATGCAGTTCCTGCAGCGCGCCTATCCCGGAGCCGAGTGGTAATGATTGCGCAAAGCGTCACGCTCGAACAGGTCTGGGCCTGGCTTGGCGAGGTGCCTGACCCCGAGATCCCGGTGATCTCGGTGGTGGACCTCGGCATCGTGCGCGACGTCAGCTTTGACGGCGACGAGTGCGTTGTCACGATCACGCCGACCTATTCGGGCTGCCCGGCGATGCAGGTCATCAGCGAGGCCGTCACCGAAGCACTGCACGCGCACGGTCTGGAGCACGTCCGGCTGATCAACCGCCTGTCTCCCGCCTGGACCACCGACTGGATGAGCGAGGCCGGCAAGGCGGCATTACAAGGCTACGGCATCGCGCCGCCCGTGCAGCAGGCCATCGATATCAGCGGCCTGCGCGGCGGCCTCAGTGGCAACATTAAGCGGGGCGCCTTTGTGGAGCCGGAAATCGCCTGCCCAAATTGCGGCTCGATGCACACCCAACTGACCAGCCAGTTCGGCTCGACCCCGTGCAAGGCGCTGTATAAATGCCTCGACTGCCGCGAGCCCTTCGATTACTTCAAGTGCCATTAAGTAGCCAATAAGCGAACCATGAGCAAATTCTATCCACTCACCGTGTCCAGGGTGAAGCACGAGACGCGCGACGCGGTGTCCGTCACCTTCGCCGTGCCGCCCGAACTCAAATCGACCTTCGCCTACCAGCAGGGCCAGCACCTGACGCTGCGCACGCTGATCGACGGCGAAGACGTGCGCCGTTCCTATTCCATCTGCTCGGCCGTGCAGGACGACCTGCTGCGCGTGGCGATCAAGCGCACGCCCGGCGGGCTGTTTTCGAGCTGGGCCAACGAAAGCCTGCAGCCGGGCGCCACCCTGGAGGTGATGCCGCCGATGGGGCATTTCAACGTGCCTTTGGCCCCTGACAGCGAGCGCCACTACCTGGCCTTTGCCGCGGGCAGCGGCATCACCCCGATCCTGTCGATCATCAAGACCACCCTGCAGGCCGAGCCGAAGAGCCGCTTCACGCTCGTCTACGGCAACCGGGCGTCGTCGTCCGTCATCTTCCGCGACGAGCTGGCCGACCTGAAGGACGTCTACATGGGGCGCCTCAAGCTCGTCTACGTGATGAGCCGCGAGCAGCAGGACATCGAGCTGTTCAACGGCCGCATCACCGGCGACAAGTGCAGCGCTTTCCTGCGCCACTGGATCGACATCCAGGACATCGACATCGCCTTCATCTGCGGCCCGGAAGACATGATGCATGGCGTGTCCACATCCCTGCAGGAAGCGGGCATGGCGAAGGAACGCATCCGCATCGAGCTGTTCGCCGCCAGCATCCCGAAGCATGAGCACAAGCCGCGCCCGGTCGAGACGGGCGCACGCCAGCAGACCGAAGTGACCGTCATCATGGACGGCAGCGCCGCCAGCTTCACGATGGACAAGGACAAGGAATCGATCCTCGACGCGGGATTGCGTGCCGGCATCGACATGCGCTACTCGTGCAAGGGCGGCGTCTGCTCGACCTGCCGCTGCAAGGTCGTCGACGGCAATGTCGAGATGGACGTGAACTACGCGCTGGAAGATTACGAAGTCGCGCGCGGTTTCGTCCTCTCCTGCCAGGCTTTCCCGATCACCGACAAGGTCGTCGTCGACTTCGACCAGCACGAATAAGCATACGGAGACATCCATGACTTACGAATCGATTCTTTTCACGATCGAGAACGGCGTTGCCGTCCTCACTTTGAGCCGCCCCGACCGCCTGAACAGCTTCACCCAGGCGATGCACCTCGAAGTGCGCGACGCGCTGGAAAAACTCCAGGCCGACAAGTCGGTGCGGGTGCTGGTGCTGACCGGCGCCGGCCGCGGTTTCTGCGCCGGCCAGGATCTGGGCGACCGCGCGGTCAGCCCGGGCGCACCCGGTGTCGACCTCGGCGAATCGGTGGAAAAATTCTACGCGCCGCTGGTGATGACGCTGCGCTCGCTGCCGTTGCCGGTGATCTGCGCGGTGAATGGCGTGGCCGCAGGCGCCGGCGCCAACCTCGCCCTGGCCTGCGACATCGTCATCGCCGCAAAGTCGGCCAGCTTCATCGAAGCCTTTTGTAAACTCGGCCTGATCCCGGACACCGGCGGCACCTGGCATTTGCCGCGCCTGATCGGGCACGCCCGCGCCACGGGCCTGGCCATGCTGGGCGAAAAACTCCCGGCCGAAAAAGCGGAAGAGTGGGGCCTGATCTGGCGCTGCGTGCCGGACGAAGCGCTGATGGATGAAGCGATGGCCATGGCCGACCATTTCGCCAGCGCGCCGACCAAGGGCCTGGCCTTCACCAAGAAGGCGCTGCAGGCGAGCTACGCCAACACGCTGCCGGAACAGCTCAAGCTGGAAGGCGACATGATGCGCGAACTCGGCTACAGCCACGACTACCGCGAAGGCGTCGCCGCCTTCATCGCCAAGCGCCCGGCGCAGTTCAAGGGGGAATGATGGACGGCCTGGCAGGTTTGGCAAGGGGTAGTGTGGTCGCCGTCATCGGCAGCGGCGCCATGGGCGCGGGGATCGCCCAGATCGCGGCCGCCAGCGGCCATGAAGTGCGCCTGTTCGACACGCGCGAGGGCGCGGCGGCGACAGCGGTGCTTGAGATCGGCAAGGTCTACGGCAAGCTGGTCGAGAAGGGCCGCATGAGCGAGCTTGAGGCCAGCCTCGCACGCGAACGCCTCAAAACGGTCGCGTCGCTGGGCGAGGTGGCAGGCGCGGCGATCGTCATCGAAGCCATCGTCGAGAACCTGGAGGCCAAGCGCAAGCTGTTCGCCGAGCTCGAAGGCATCGTCGACGAGCGCTGCATCCTCGCCACCAACACCTCGTCGATCTCGGTGACCGCGATTGCCGCACCCTTGAAGCATCCGGAACGCCTGGTCGGCATGCACTTCTTTAACCCGGTGCCGCTGATGGCGCTGGTCGAAGTGATCAGTGGCCTGGCCACCGACGAGAGCCTTGCAAACACCGTCTTCGCCACCGCGCAAGCCTGGGGCAAGGAGCCGGTGCATGCGAAATCGACGCCCGGCTTCATCGTCAACCGCGTCGCCCGCCCGTACTACGCCGAGGCGCTGCGCCTGCTGCAGGAAGGCGCAAGCGATGCGGCCACGCTGGACGCCGTCATGCGCGAGGGCGGCGGTTTCCGCATGGGCCCCTTCGAGCTGATGGACCTGATCGGCCACGACGTCAATTTCTCGGTCACGCAGTCGGTGCACGCCGCCTATTATGGCGACGGGCGCTTTACGCCCTCGGTGGTGCAGCAGGAACTGGTGAACGCCGGCTTCCTCGGCCGCAAAACGGGACGCGGCTTCTACCGGTATGGCGAAGGCGCGGCAAAACCGGTCGTGCAGGCCGAGTCCGCACAGCCGCGTCCCAACACGGTCGCCATCAGCATCCCGCGCGAAGTCAAGACCAGCATCCTGACCCCGATGGAAGCGCGCCTGGCCGCCGCCGGCTTCAGCGTCGCGCACCGTGAGCCCTTGCATGGCGTCGAGAAGAACGAGGCGCCGGCCTTGCACTGCAACGGCGCCGCGATCTACCTCACCGATGGCCGCAGCGCCACCGAGCGCGCCGCCGCCAACGGTCACGCCAACACGGTCGTCTACGACCTGCTGTTCGATCACGCGAAGGCCACCCGCATCGCGCTGGCGCGCGCCGACCAGTGCAGCATCGATGCCTGGCAGGCGGCGGTCGGCCTGTTCCAGGCCGCCGGCTTCGAGGTCACGCGTTTCGACGACGTGCCCGGCATGGCCGTGATGCGCACCGTCGCCATGCTCGCCAACGAAGCAGCCGACGCCGTCAACCAGGGTGTCTGCAGCGCACGCGCCGTGGACATCGCCATGCAGAAGGGCGTGAATTACCCGCGCGGCCCGCTGGCCTGGGCCGATGCAATCGGCCTCCATCACGTGGTGACGGTGCTGGCCAACCTCGGCGCCACCTATGGCGAAGACCGCTACCGCGTGTCGCCGCTGCTGCGCCGCAAGCTCGCCGCCAACCCGGCGGAGCCGCGTTTCCATGCATAGCGACCGCCATAACGACCCGCAGGCGCTGGCCGAACTGGCCGGCAAGGCCATGTACGAACGCGACCCGGCCAGCCAGGCCCTGGGCATGACGCTCGATGCGATCCGGCCCGGCTATGCGCGCATGAGCATGCGCGTACGCAGCGACATGCTCAACGGGCACGCGACCTGCCACGGCGGCTATATCTTCATGCTGGCCGACAGCGCCTTTGCCTTCGCCTGCAATTCGTACAACTTCAACACGGTCGGCGCCGGCTGCACGATCGACTACCTGGCGCCGGGGCGCGAGGGCGACATGCTGGTGGCCGAGGCGGTGGAGCAGGCGCTGCTTGGCAAGACCGGCGTCTACGACGTCACCGTGACGAACGGGGAAGGGCGCAGGCTCGCGCTTTTCCGGGGCAAGTCGCACCGTGTCAGCGGCCTGGTGGCCGAGGTGCTTGCTTAACTTCCAGCGTAATCCGGAAACGAGGAGGTCCAGATGGTCCAAGGTATCCCGGCGCCAGGCGAGCTCGAACCGATCGAGCGCGCCAGCCGCGACGAACTGCAGGCATTGCAACTGGAACGGCTGCAGTGGTCGCTGCATCACGCTTACGAGAACGTGCCGCACTACCGCACG
>JAQGLR010000198.1 GCA_028292765.1 Massilia sp.
AACCCCTTTTTTTGATTACTCAGACTCCTATGAAACCCGCAAAAGAGATCCGTGTCGGCAACATCATCATGGTTGATGAGAAGCCTTTTATCGTGCTGCGTTCTGACGTCAACGGCTCGAGCCGCACGGGCTTCACCTACAAGTGGAAGATGAAGAATCTTCTGACCAACGCTCCGCTGGAAAACGTGTTCCGCGGCGACGACAAGTTCGACGTCGTCGTGCTGGACAAGAAGCCGGTGACCTACTCGTATTTCGCCGATCCGCTGTACGTCTTCATGGATGAAGAGTACAACCAGTTCGAAATCGAAGAAGAGAACCTGGGCGACGCGCTGCATTACCTGAAAGACAGCATGGAATGCGAAGCCGTGTTCTACGACGGCAAGGCCATCTCGGTCGAACTGCCGACCACGATCGCTCGCAAGGTCATCTATTCGGAGCCTGCAGTCAAGGGCAACACTTCGGGCAACGTCCTGAAGGAAGCAAAGATCGAGAACGCCATCGAAGCCCACCAGCACATCGTCATGGTGCCGCTGTTCGTGAGCCAGGATGACACCATCGAGATCGACACCCGCACCAACGAATACAAGCGCGTCGTTCGTAACTGATCGATCCGCCCAGTGAGTTGTGCGAAAAAGCGCTGCCCGTACCGGCAGCGTTTTTTTTCGTCTTTCGTTCGCGTCACGTACAAATGGTGTCGAATGGAAAGCACTGTTATGCTATTGCTTTAATATAAAAGTTGGGGGAGACGCATGGATCGCAGGGATTTTGTACGACTGGGTGTGGCCGCAGGGGCCGTTGCTGGCGCAGCAGGATCGGCCAGCGCCGCGACCAAAGCGCGCGTCGCCACTGACGACTTGCTCGACGCTGGCGTGCGCGAGCAGTCGGCCGCGATGGCCGCGGGCAAGCTGAGCTCGCAACAACTGGTGCAGCGCTACCTGGCGCGCATCGCGGCCGTCGACAAGGCCGGTCCGCGCCTCAATGCCGTCATTGAACTGAACCCCGACGCCCTCAAGATCGCGTCGGAACTCGACCGCGAACGCGCCGCCGGCAAATTGCGCGGCCCGCTGCACGGCATCCCGGTCCTGCTGAAGGACAATATCGCCACCGGCGACAGGATGAGCACGAGCGCCGGTTCCCTGGCCCTGGCCGGCGTGCGCGCCACGCGCGACGCCTTCATCGCCGAGCGCCTGCGCGCCGCCGGCGCCGTCATCATCGGCAAGACCAACCTGTCGGAATGGGCCAACATGCGCTCGACCAGTTCGGTCAGCGGCTGGAGCGGACGCGGCGGCCAGACGAAAAATCCGTATGCCCTCGACCGCAACACGAGCGGCTCGAGTTCCGGTTCGGGCGCGGCAATCGCGGCCAGCCTCGCCACGCTGGCGGTCGGCACCGAGACCGACGGCTCGATCGTCTCGCCGTCGTCGCGCTGCGGTATCGTCGGCTTCAAGCCCACGCTCGGCCTGGTGAGCCGCAGCGGCATCATCCCGATCGCGCACTCCCAGGATACCGCCGGCCCGATGACGCGCAGCGTCACCGACGCCGCGCTGATGCTCGCGGCGATGACCGGCGTCGATGCGGCCGACGCAGTGACGAAGGAAAGCCAGGGCAAGGTGGCCGATTACGCCGCTGCGCTGCGTCTCGACGGACTGCGCGGCAAGCGCATCGGCGTGGCGCGCAATTTCTTCGGCCGCAGCGTGGCCGTCGATGCGATCATCGAAAAGGAACTCGCCGTGCTCAAGGCGCAGGGTGCGATCCTGGTCGACGTCCGGGTGCCGAACACGAACAAGTATAACGCCAGCGAACTCGAGGTGTTGCTGCACGAGTTCGCGCCCGATCTCGCCGCTTACCTGGCCGCCTACGCGCCGCATGCGCCAGTGAAGAACATGGCCGATGTGATCGCTTTTAACGAAAAGCATGCGGACCGCGAGATGCCGTACTTCGGACAGGAGCACCTGATCGCCGCCCAGAAGAAGCCGGGCCTGGACGCCAAGGCCTACCGCGAGGCGCTGGCCAACAACCTGCGCTACTCGCGCGAGGAAGGCATCGACCAGGTCATGGGCGAGCACAAGCTCGACGCACTGGTCGCCCCGACCGGCGGCGTCGCCTGGCTGACCGACTACATCAACGGCGACCACTACGGCGGAAGCTTCTCTTCGCCGGCCGCAGTGGCGGGCTACCCGCATATCACGGTGCCGGCCGGCTACACGCGCGGCCTGCCGGTCGGGCTGTCCTTCGTGGGCGGCGCCTACAGCGAAGCGACGCTGATCGGCATGGCGTATGCCTATGAGCAGGCCACGAAACACCGCCGCGCGCCGACCTATCCGGCCTCGGTCAACATCAGGGCGTAAAAATGAAAGCGGCCCGGGAAACCGGGCCGCTACCTTACCCCCGCTTGGCCCGCTCGAACGCCGGCCCCCACAGCGGATGCCCCTTTTCCCCCGACTCCAGCGTGAAATCCGGGTCGAGCTTCAGCGCCCGCTCGAAGGCCTCCTCGCACTGCTTCGGCCGCGACGTCACGCAGTAGCTGAACGCCGTGTATTTCAGCGCCGTCACCCGTGTGCGCAGCGGCGCGCCGTTGCGGATATCGTTCGAGCCCAGGCGCCGGATCGCGCCGTTGAAATCGCCTTCGTTGTAGAGCCGGATCCCTTCTCGCAGCGCCGTCTGTTCCGCTTGCGCTTCGGTGCGCGCTTCGGTGCGCGCCGCTTCGCGCCGTACGGCACGGCTGTGGTCGCGCTCGGCGTCGCGCTTGACGGCATTCTTGTGCTCGCGCTGCGGCTTGGTGTCGAAAAGGGGTTCCAGTTGGGCGCAGCCGCTGAGAGCGCCTGCGGCAAGCAGCGCGCCCAGCCAGCGTGGATCGAGGATGCGGGTCATGGCAGCTCCTTACTCGGCCTTGGCCGTGAAATCGTGTTCGATCGTCGTCGACTCCTTCGATCCGGAGTCGACGGTCAGGACGTGATCCGGGAAATTCGGATTCACGATCTGAATCGTGTGCAGGCCCTTGCCCAGCGTCAGCCGCTTGACCGGCGGGCTGACGCCACGGTCGATGCCGTCCACGTAGACCGTGCCCCAGGGCTTGATGAGCAGCTTGTAGGTGGTGCCGTTGACGACGGCGTCGCCTGGCTTGCCGGGCACCGTGCTGGCGGCCGGAGGCAAGCCGCCGGGGGCCGGGGCGCCCGGTGTTGCCTCCGGTTCGGCGAGGTCGCCCGCGTCCGGGGCGACTTCGCCCGATACCGCGGGATTGGCCGCGCCGCTGGCTGGCGCCACCACCGTTTCGCCGGGTTCGAGTCCGTTCGCGGCGCGTTCGGCAGGCGGCAGCGACAGCGCCACCATCTCGCGCGAGTCGCTCTGCTGCAGGAAGGACACGAGGGCGCTGCCGGCTGCCAGCAGCACGATCGCGGCGCCCGCGATCCAGCCCCAGCGCTGGACGCTGCCCGATGTGGCGCGTGGCGGCGTCGATGTGGCCCGGGTCCGGGCGGCTTCCTCGCTCAGGCGCGCCGCCGTCGCCGATTCCAGGGCGGTGGCCGGCCTGGCCGGTGCGGCGTTGCCAACCGTGCCAGGGGTAGTGGTGGTGGCCGCGGCGGGCGTGCGCAGCAGCGGCTCGGCGGTCGCGGATGGCGTATGCAGGCGCGGCGCTGGCGCCGGCTCGGGCGCAGGCGCAGGCGCGACCCCGATTGGCGCGGCGCTGGAAGTCACTGGTGCGAGCGGGGCAGGCGGGGTCCCGGGCGCCGCCGCTTGGGTCGACGCATGGACCGGCGCGTCGCCGCTGGGCGCCCCGATGCCCAGCATGGCGCGCATGTCGCCGGCGGTCTTCGGGCGCAGGCGCATGTTCGGTCCAAGGCAGCGGTCGAGGCCGTTCGTGAGCGTGCTGCTGTAGTTGTCGTACAGGCGCGGGCCGAGCGGCCCATCCGGAGGCAGTTCGGCGGTGATGGCGTAATGGACGACCAGCGCCAGCGCATGCAGGTCGGCCGCCAATGCCGGTGCGCTCGCGGGGCCGCCCTCTTCGGCAGCGGGCAACAAGAGCGGCTCGTTGTTGGCGAGCATGACAATCGTGTCCGGCGAGATCGGGCGGTGCGGCGTGCCGGTCGCGTACTGCCGCTCGAGCGAATCGAGGGTATGGCGCAACAGGTCGCGGCACCAGGCTTCGTTGACGAGTGCCGGGCTGTGCTCGACGATATCGCGAACCGTGCGGCCGTCCGCGAACGGGGTGTAGATGGTTGTGGTTTGGCTGGTCATTTTGCTAAAAATTTATTTTTAGCAAATATGCCAGATTTACAGCAAGCGTGTCGCTGCCGAAGCAAACGTGCGCAACGAATGGCCGGTTTATCCGGCCTGTCCGTGGCTCAGGTACTTACACTTCGAGGAAGCGCATCTTGAAGCTGCGCCCCTTGAAGTTGCCGAAGTCGGGGCCCAGGCGGTTGCCGGCGTTGAGTTTCCGGAACGCGTCTTCGGCGACGTCGCGTGCGAGCGCGACATAGGTCTGGAATTCGGTCACGTTGATCTTGCCGACCTGTTCCTTCGTCAAACCGGCGTCGCCGGTCAGCGCGCCGAGCACGTCGCCGGGGCGCAGCTTGTCCTTCTTGCCGCCGGCAATGATGAGCGTGGTCATCGGCGCAGGTTCGGCCGGCAAGACGCTGTCGCCCAGGTCGTCGAGTTTGTACCAGGAGACCTCGGTGTCCTGGTACTGTTCGATCAGGCGCACCCATTTCGTTTCGTTCGGCGCGCACAGCGACAATGCCAGGCCCGTCTCGTCGCCGCGGCCCGTGCGGCCGATGCGGTGCACGTGGACTTCGGCATCTTTGGAAACGTCGACGTTGATGACCGCTTCCAGGTTGGCGATGTCGAGGCCGCGCGCCGCGACGTCGGTCGCCACCAGCACCGAGCAGCTGCGGTTGGCGAACAGGATCAGGATTTCGTCGCGTTCGCGTTGTTCGAGTTCGCCGTACAGGGCGAGCGCCGAGAAGCCCTGCTCGCGCAGCGAATCGGCCAGTTCGCGGCAGTGCGCTTTCGTGTTGCAGAACGCGAGGGTTGATACTGGCCTGTAGTGGCGCAGCAACCGCGCCACGGCGTCGTCGCGGTTATCGAAGCCGACTTCATAGAAGCGCTGCTCGATCTTGCTGGCGTCGTGCTGGGACTCGACCGCGATTTCAAGCGGGTCATTCAGGAAGCCGGCCGTGGCGTGGCGGATGTCGTCCGGGTAGGTGGCCGAGAACAGCAGCGTCTGGCGGCGCTGCGGGCAGGCGCTGACGATGCCGGCGATCTCGTCGAAGAAACCCATGTCGGTCATGCGGTCGGCTTCGTCGAGCACCAGGGTCTGCACCTTGGTCAGGTCGAGCGTCGCGCGGCCAAGGTGGTCGCGGATGCGGCCCGGGGTGCCGACCACGATGTGGGCGCCGTGTTCGAGCGAGGCGATTTGCGGGCGCATGGCGACGCCGCCGGTGAGCGTCAGGATCTTGACGTTGCCGACGCCGCGCGCCAGGCGCCGCAGTTCGCCGGCCACCTGGTCCGCCAGTTCGCGCGTCGGGCACAGCACCAGGCCCTGGACCGCGAACCATGCGGGATTGAGTTTGTTCAGGATGCCGATGCCGAAGGCGGCGGTCTTGCCGCTGCCGGTCTTGGCCTGGGCGATCAGGTCGCGCCCTTCGAGGACCGCGGGCAGGCTTTCGGCCTGGATCGCCGTCATCGAGTGATAGCCGAGCGCGACAAGGTTATCCAGGAATTGCGGTGCCAGCGGCAGCGCGGAGAAAGATGTGGTCATGTGGCCCTCCAGCCGGTCAGGCCGGACCATGAGTACTCAGGAGTCCGGCGCCCAGACCGGCAGGCCGGTCAGATCAAGGTTATCGTCGCGGCGCCAGACTGGCAGGCCGGTGGTATCGGTTTCTTCGAACAGGGAAACCTGTTCCTGCTTCAGGG
>JAQGLR010000204.1 GCA_028292765.1 Massilia sp.
TGGTGAGCTGCTCGCCCTGCGCCTTGTCGACCATGCCGACCAGCTTGTAGCCGACCGCCACCGAGATCGGCTGCACCACCGGCAGCTGTTCCCAGTCGAGGTCCGGCACGCGGTCGTCGCGCAGCGCCGCTTCGATCGCGGCCACGCCGGCGGTATCGGCCGGCTGCACCCGGTTATTCAAACGCCAGCCTGCGTAAATCAGGACAGCGGCGAAGGTGAAGAACACGGGTTTCGGCATGCCCGGCACCAGGGCCAGGATGATCATCACGCCGGCGGCGGCGAACAGCGTCGTCGGCTGGGCCAGCAACTGGCTGCCGACCTGCTTGTCGAGGTCGCCGGCTTCGCCGATACGGGTCACGAGGATGGCGGCGGCGGCCGACAGCAGCAGCGCCGGGATCTGCGCGACCAGGCCGTCGCCGATGGTGAGCAGCGCATACACGCGGAAGGCGTCGCCCAGCGGCAGGTCGTACATCAGCGCGCCGATGGCGATACCGCCGATCAGGTTGATGACCAGAATGAGGATAGAAGCGACGGCGTCGCCGCGCACGAATTTCGAGGCGCCGTCCATCGCGCCATAAAAATCGGCCTCCGCCGCGACGTCTTTCCTGCGCTGCTGCGCCTTGTCCTGGTTGATCAGGCCCGCGTTCAGGTCGGCATCGATCGCCATCTGCTTGCCGGGCAGCGCATCGAGCGTGAAGCGCGCCGACACTTCCGAAATACGTTCCGAACCCTTCGTCACCACCACGAAGTTGATGATCATCAGGATGATGAACACCACCAGGCCGACCACGAAATTGCCGCCGATGACGACGTTACCGAAGGCCTCGACGACGGCGCCGGCCGCGTGCGTGCCTTCGTGGCCGTGCAGCAGGACCACGCGGGTGGAGGCGACGTTCAGCGCCAGGCGCATCAGCGTGGTGCCGAGGATCACGGTCGGGAACACCGAGAAGTCGAGCGGACGCCGGGCCGATACGGCGACGATGATCACGATCAGCGACAGCACGATGTTGAAGGTGAACAGGACGTCGAGCAGGATCGGCGGCAGCGGCAGCATGATCATCCCGAGCAGCATCAGGAGGAAGACCGGGGCCGCGTATTTCTGGCGCCGCAGTTCGGCGACAAAGGCGTTCAGGGAATTCATGAAGGTGTTACCTCGCTCAAATGGTGTGGCACGGCCACGTCAACCGGAAACCGTGGGGGCGCACCGCGCCGGCCGTCACGGAAAGCATTCAATTGCAGCACATAGTTCAGCACCTGCGACACGGCCTGATAAAGCTGGGCCGGAATCTGCTGCTGCACCTGGCTGGTGTTATAGATCGCGCGCGCCAGCGGCGGCAGCGCTACGGTTTCGATCTTGTGTTTCGCGGCGATGCTTTTTATGTAGAGCGCCATTTCGTCGACGCCCTTGGCCACCACGAACGGCGCCTCGGCGCGGTTCGTGTCGTACTTCAGGGCCACCGCGTAGTGCTCGGGATTGACGATCACCACGTCGGCCGTCGGCACCGTCTTGTTCACGTTGCGCTGGGCCAGCTGGCGCTGCAACTGGCGCACCCGCTGCTTGATCTCGGGCCGGCCTTCGCTGCTCTTGTGCTCTTCCTTCTGGTCCTGCTTGCTCATGCGCTGGTTTTTCGCGAACTGGAAGGCCTGGATCGGCACGTCGAGCAGGGCAAAGATCACGAACACGGCGACCAGCGCCATCAGGCCGTCGAACATCATCGCCGCGCCGCGCGCGATCGCGTCCATCAGGGGCAGGCGCTGCAGCTCGATATACGCGCTCACGCTCGAACGCGACACGTGCACCAGCACGAAGCCCAATACGCCCGCTTTCGCGATCGAGGTCGCCACGCCGATCGCATGCTTTTGCGTGAACAGGTTGCCGAGGTTTTTCATCGGGCTGAGGCGCTCGAACTTCGGCGCCATGTTCTTGCTCGACATGACCCAGCCGCCGGGAACCAGGCCGCCGAGGATGATCGCGACCGGGATGATCGCCAGCGGCAGCACCATCTTGATCAACAGCAGCAGCGCCGCCATGAACACCACCGACATCGCGTTCTCGATCGCGCCGGTTTCACCCAGGGGCACGAACACCAGCCGGAACAGCGCGCGGAAGGACTCGAGGTAATCGGGCAGCATCAGCGCGAACAGCTTCAGGCTGACCAGGATGCCGATCGCCGTGGCCAGGTCGCGCGAGCGGACCACCTGCCCTTCCTGGCGCGCCTTTTTCAGTTTTTGCGCCGAGGCCTTTTCGGTTTTGTCGCCGGTGCTGCTGTCAGCCATGGGCGGCCCTCATCTGTTGCTGCAGCATCTCGAGTACCTGGTTGGTCAACTGGATATAGTGTTCCGGGATGAAGCGCACCAGTTGCACCAGCATCAGCAGGCCGAAGATCGTCACCAGCGAAAAGCCCAGCGAGAACAGATTCAGCGACGGCGCCACCCGGTTCAGGAAGCCGAAGCCGATCTGCACCACCATCGTCGAGAACACGATCGGGAGCGCCAGCAGCATGGCCGCGGCGAACACCCAGCCCACGTTCAGGGCGACCGTCTGCAGTACCAGCGGGCCCAGGCCCTGCCCTACCGGCCAGGCCTTGAAACTCTGCGCGAGGACGCTGGCCAGCACCAGGTGGCCGTCGATCGCGAAGAAGACGAAGATCGCCACCAGCGCCAGCAGGCTCGAGATCACGTCGGACTGCTGGCCGTTGACCGGGTCGTTCATCTGCGCCATCGAAAAGCCGATCTGGCTCGAGGCCAGAAAACCCAGCATGGAGATGGCGGCGGTGGCGAACTGCAGCGCGAAACCAAGCACGCCGCCGATCACCGCCTGCTCGAACATGGCGACGATGCCGGCGAGCGAAAACGGGTCCGGCATCGGCATGTCGCGGGTGACCGGCAGCATCAGGAAGGCGAGCACCAGCGACAGCAGCGCGCGCACGGGAACCGGCACCATGCCGTCGCCGATCGCCGGCGCCATGGAAAACATCGCCATGATGCGGCAGAACGGCCACCACAGCGCGGCGATCAGGGGCAGCAGGAAGCTGACCAGTTCCATCTCAGGTGGCGAGCGTGGCCGCGCGCCGGAACACCGACACGCAATAGTCCATCAGGTAGCCGGTCATCCAGTGGCCGGCCAGGATCAGCGCGACCAGCGTCACCAGCAGGCGCGGCAGGAAGCTCAGGGTCTGTTCGTTGATCTGGGTGGCCGCCTGGAACAGCGCGACCACGAGGCCCATGACCAGGCCCGGCACCACCAGCACCATCACCAGCAGCATCACCACGCGCAGCGCTTCGGCGACCAGGTCGACCGCAACATCAGGGGTCATGTGATTTCTCAGCTCTCTAATAACCGTGGATACTGCCCACGAGCGTGTTGACGGTCAGCGTCCAGCCGTCGACCAGCACGAACAGCAGCAGCTTGAACGGCAGCGAAATGACGAGCGGCGACAGCATCATCATGCCCATCGCCATCAGCACCGACGACACCACCAGGTCGATGATGAGAAAAGGGATGAACAGCATCGCGCCGATCTGGAATGCGGTCTTCAGTTCCGACAGCACGAAGGCGGCCAGCTTCACGGTGAACGCGCGCTCTTCCGGTTTCATGGCCGGCGCTTCGCCCGCCAGGTGTGCGACCTGGGCCAGGGCGCTCTTGCTGGTCTGGGCCAGCATGAAGCGCGACAGCGGCACTTCGGCCGTCCGCAAGGCCTGCTCGAGGCCGATCTTGTCCTGGTCGTAGGGCAGGAAGGCCTCGTTCCAGACCTGCACCCCGATCGGGCGCATCACCAGCAGGGTCAGGATCAGGGCGATGCCGGTGATCACGCGGCTCGGCAGGCCCTGCTGCAGGCCGAGGGCCTGGCGCAGCAGGGAGAGCACGATCACGAAGCGCGTGAAGCTGGTCATCATCATGACCAGCACGGGCAGGAGCCCGAGCAGCGTCATCAGGACCAGGATCTGCGATTTCACGCTCATCCCGGAATTGGCGCCGGGGATGACGCCGGCCAGCACGTCGGCGGCGCCGGCGGGAGCGGCGCACATCAGGAGCGCAGTCGCGGCACCAATAGGCGCAGCTATACGGCGCCAGGCGGCGCCGCCCGTTGTTAACATCATGGTGCGATCAGGTCCAGGTTCAGGCCGTCGAGATCGATCACTTTCAGGCCGTACTGCTCGCCCGCCACCACCACTTCGGCGCGGCCGATCGGCGCGCCGTTGACCTTGATGACGAGCGGCTCGCCGGCCAGCGAGTCGAGCGGCAGCACGCTGGCCGGGCCCAGGTCCATCAGGTCCTGCAGCGAAATGCGGGCCGAACCCACTTCCAGCGTCAGCGTCACCGGGATGCGGCGCATCATCTGCGGCAGGCGCGGATTACGTGCGGGCGCGGGCGCGGCGACTTCCATGTCGTCATCGAGGAGGACGTCGACAGCCAGTTGCTCGTTAAGGTTCATGTCCATTTATTCAGCGTCTTCAAAAGAGGTTAAACACAGCTTGCCCTTGTGCTCGGCAACGGCCGCCGTGAACAGGCGGGCTTCGTCGAGCAGGACGTCGGCGCGGCCGACCGTGACCGGGATCACGTCGCCCACCTTCAGCCCGAACAGCGCTTCGAGCGTCATTTCATGGCTCACCAGGCGGCCCTCGAGTTTGAGCTTGAGGTTCGCACCCAGCGGCTCGGCCGGACGCTGCGCGCGTTGCGGGCGTTCCGGCTGCAGTGCCTGCAGGATCAGGCCCATCATCTGCGCGTCCGGCGCGATGAAGCAGCGCGCGGTCGAGCCACTGTGCGGCTCGCTCAGCGTGATGGTCAGCGCCCAGGCATTCCTGGCCGGCGCCGCGGCGCCCATCGGCGCCAGTGGCGCCGACGGCAGCTCGACGCCGACAGCGCTCGCGGCCACGCGCACGCGCATCGCCAGTACTTCAGACAGTTGCCGGGTCAGCGTCAGCGCCAGCCGCTCTTCGGTGGCGGTGATGCGCTCGCCCTCCGGGTCGCGCAGCTCCCTTGCCTGCCCCTTGCTGTAACGCGCTTCCAGCAGGCCCACCAGCAGGGCACGGTCGAAGGCCACGGCGCAAACGCCGTGGCCGCTATCCATGCCTGACCAGCGCAGCGCGCCGCCTTCCGGCGCACGGGCGAATTCCACCCGGCTGAGCGCGAAGCCGCCCCAGTATCGGCGCCAGGGCGGCGCGGCCAGCATCGCTGCCAGGTCGTCGCTAAACGCGGCAGCAAAAGCCGGCAGCAGGTGCACGGGCCGACCCAGAAGGGAAGGATCGAGTACCTGGTGCGGTCGCTCTTGAAGAGTTGAATTGTTAATCGGCATAAAGTCGAAGTGCGGTCGAATGATGGTATTCGGGGAGTCGTGTTTTTTTATTCGTTCCCTAAGGCAACAATTATACCCGCTTAAATGTGTCGGATCACTTGATATTCCTCTTTGAATTCCACGTTGCCGTACGGTAAGATCGTAACTTGAATTGCACAGCCTCCTAGGAAAAAACAGTCCCGCCACAAGGAGGAACGTCAAATCCGGGGTATTTTGGAAGCTTGCTTTGACGCAAGCCTGACACGAGCACATTTAACATTTGTTGTAATGGTGACGCGCTTTAAACGTCGAATGTCGCAAAAATGCGACTCGATCTGTCACGCACACGCAACATCGAACGCACAGGATTTAACAAATGCAAACTGAAATGGCTGGCCTGATCAAGGCTGATCTTGCCGCACTGACAAATGAAGCCCAGCGCCTGGCGATTGCGCCAGCGGTGGAATCGGTCGCGCAAGCTGGCCAGGGCGACGTCTCTTTTGCCCAGGCGCTGAAGAATGCGGTACGCAGCGTGGACGCTGAGGGCCAGGCCGCCGCGGTGAAGATGGCCGATGTCGAGACGGGCAAGAGCGACGACCTGGTCGGCGCAATGCTGGCCAGCCAGCAAGCCAGCCTGTCGTTCTCGATGCTCATGCAGGTGCGAAACAAGGTCATGGGCGCCGTCGACGAACTGATCAAGCTGCCCGTCTGACGCGGCGACAAATACAGCGAAAAGCCATTAACGTGATCTCCAAACTCAAGAATGCCTTTGGTGGCGCCAAACTCGGCGCCATGCCGGGCCTGCCGCCGGCCCTGCGCAACAACCTGACTCCGCTGCTGGTGCTGGCGGTCGTCATCACGGCCGCCGTCATGATGTTCATGTGGCAGGACCAGGCCGACTACAAACCCGTCTTCGGCGCGCGCGAAAAGGTCGCCGCCAGCGACATGATGGGCGTGCTCGAGGCCGAACAGATTCCCTACCGCGTCCACCCCGACAGCGGCCAGGTGATGGTCCCGAGCTCGGAACTGGGCAAGGTGCGCATGCTGCTGGCCGCCAAGGGCGTGACCGCCCAGCTGCCGGCGGGCCTCGAACTGATGGACAAGAACGACCCGCTGGGCGTGTCGCAGTTCGTGCAGGACGTGCGCTTCCGGCGCGGCCTGGAAGGCGAACTGGCGCAGAGCATCCTGACGCTCGACGCGATCGCCTCGGCGCGCGTGCACCTGGCCATTGCCAGGACCAATTCGTTTGTCGCCGGCGCCTCCGACCAGAGCTCGGCCTCGGTCATCGTCGCCACCAAGCCGGGCCGCACGCTCGGCAACGAGCAGATCGCCGCGATCGTCAACATGGTCTCGGGCAGCGTCGCCAGCCTGTCGCCGGCGCGCGTGTCGCTGGTCGACCAGGCCGGCAATTACCTGTCTTCGCGGGTCGACCTCGCCGATGGCTTCGACGGCGGCACGCATGGCGACGCCGCCGCGCAGCGCGTGTCGAACCAGGTGCGCGCCAACGTCACCGAGCTGCTCGGCCCCGTGCTGGGCGCGAACAACTTCAAGGTCAGCGTCACCGCCGACATCGACAACGACAAGATCGAGGAAACCCAGGAAAAATACGGCGAAGCGCCGAAGGTCACGAGCGAAGCGATGCGCGAGGAGCTGGAAAAGAACCGCCTTGCGATGGGCGTGCCGGGCACGCTGTCGAACCGCCCGCCGGTGCCCGCCGCGCCCGGCGCCGCACCGGACGCCGCCGCCGCGGAGAACGACAACAGCAACTCGCGCAAGAACGCCACCACCCGCCAGTACGCCTACGACCGTGCGATCACCCAGATCAAGCGTTCGCGCGGCCGCCTGCGCAAGCTGTCGGTGGCGGTGGTGCTGAACAACGCCAGCGCGGCCAACGCCAAGGCCGGTTTCACCCCGGTCGAACTGGCCAACATCGACAAGATCCTGCGCGGCGGCCTCGGCATCGACGAGGCGCGCGGCGACGTGCTGGCCGTGTCGGCGCTGAGCTTCCCGGCTGTGGCGGCGGCCGAGCCCTGGTGGCAGGAGCGCGACACCGTCGTCGACGCCACCGGCTACGCATTGTGGATCGTCGGCGCCCTGCTCGTCTACCTGCTGCTGGCCAGGCCGCTGCTGCGCACCGTGACCCAGCGCATGGCGCCGGCCTTGCCGGCTCCTGGCGCCGCCGTTGCCGCCCTGCCGAACGGTGCCGTTGCCGGCGGTGCCACCCCGGCCCTCGCAGGCGCTGCCGCAATGCTGCCTGCCGGTGCCGGCGCGGCCGCGGTCGTGCCGCTGCTGGAAAACTATGATCTGCCGCCGGCCGGCTCCGCCGTGGATGTGATGGTCGATCACCTCAAGGTGCTCGCCGGCAAAGAGCCGGAGCGCGTTGCCGAAGTCGTCAAACAATGGGTGCAGAAGAAACATGGCCGAACTGAATAATAACGGCGCCGAAGGCGTCCTCACTCCGGTCGAGCAGGCCGCGATCGTCCTGCTGTCGATCGGCGAAGAGCCGGCTGCGGCGGTGCTGCGCTGCCTCGAGCGCGATGAGCTGATCGAACTGACCCAGGTGATGTCGCGCATGAGCGGCATCAAAGTGGACTCGGTCAAGTACGCGGTCCAGAACTTCTTCGACGACTACCGCGAGCAAAGCGGCCTGCACGGCGCCTCGCGCACCTACCTGAAGCGCTCGCTCGACCTGGCGCTCGGCAGCGACATCGCCAACAGCGTCCTGAACACGATTTATGGCGACGCGATCCGCCCGATGATGGCGCGCCTGCAGTACGCCTCGCCGAAGTGGCTGGCCGAATTCATCTCGCACGAGCACGTGCAGATGCAGGCGGTGTTCATCGCCTTCCTGCCGCCTGCCCTGGCCGGCCAGATCATCGAGGGATTGCCGGAGTCGGGCCGCGACCTGGTGCTGCTGAACCTGGCGCGCCTGGACGAGATCGACCGCGACCTGCTGAAGGAACTCGAAGACCTGGTCACGCGCTGCCTGTCCGCGCTCGACACCCAAAGTGCGAGCGTCGAAGGTGTGCGCCAGGTCGCCGAGATCC
>JAQGLR010000214.1 GCA_028292765.1 Massilia sp.
CGCCCTTGGCAACCGGGACCAGCATGCCGCCGCCCTCTTTGTCGTCGCCGATGGCTTCCTTGCCGTAAATGGCCAGCCAACCGGGGTTGGTCATGACCTTGCCTTCGGTCTTGAACTGGTGGCCCGACACTTCGGTGAAGCGGGTGGTGACCAGGAACTCGGCCGGCGGGAAGAACACGGCCAGGAAGCGGCGCGTCACTAAGTCATACAGCTTCTGCTCGGGCTCGGTCAGGTTCTTGGGGGCGACACCGGTCGGGATGATCGCGAAGTGATCCGAGATCTTGGTGTTGTCGAAGATGCGCTTGTTCGGCTTGACCCAGCCGCTCTTGGTGATCTGCTTGGCGAACTGGTGGTAATTGTTGTTCTCCGCCAGCGACTCCATCGTCGACTTGACGGTGGCGATGTAGTCTTCCGGCAGGTGGCGCGAATCGGTACGCGGGTAGGTCAGCACCTTGTGCTTTTCGTACAGCGCCTGGGCCAGGCCGAGCGTGTTCTTGGCCGAAAAACCGAAACGGCCGTTCGCTTCGCGCTGCAGGCTGGTGAGGTCGAACAGGCCCGGCGCCATCGAGGTGGTCGGCTTCGATTCCTCGGTGACGACCCCCTGCTTGCCGCGGCAGGCGGCGGCGATCGAATCGGCGGCCGCGCGGCTCCACAGGCGCTCGGCGCGCTTCTCGGGGTCGTTCTCGTCCTTCTTGAATTTTTGATCCAGCCAGCGCCCTTCGTAGATGCCGGCGGCGCAGACGAATTCGGCGCGCACTTCCCAGTAGTCGCGCGACACGAACTTCTTGATCTTCTCTTCGCGCTCGACCACGATCGACAGGGTGGGCGTCTGGACGCGGCCGACCGTCGTCAGGTAAAACCCGCCCTCTTTCGAGTTGAAGGCAGTCATCGCACGGGTGCCGTTGATGCCGATCAGCCAGTCCGCTTCCGAACGGCAGCGCGCGGCATCGGCCAGCGGCAGCATTTCTTCGTCGCTGCGCAACTGCTTGAAGCCTTCCTTGATCGCATTCGCCGTCATCGACTGCAGCCACAGGCGTTTCACAGGCTGTTTCGCCTTCGCATTCTGGGCGATCAGGCGGAAGATCAGTTCCCCTTCGCGTCCCGCGTCACAGGCGTTGATCAGGGTGGTGACGTCCTTGCGCTTGATTAACTTATTAAGCACTTTGAGGCGTGACTCGGTCTTTGCGATGGGGTTCAGCGCGAAGTAAGGCGGAATCATCGGCAGGTGCGTGAAGCTCCATTTGCCGCGCTTGACGTCGTATTCTTCCGGCACCGCGATTTCCAGCAGGTGGCCGACGGCGGACGACAGGACGTATTCGTCGTTTTCGAAATACTCATCGTGCTTGGTGAAGCCGCCGAGCGTCTTGGCGATGTCATTCGCGACGGAGGGCTTCTCGGCGATGATGAGGGTTTTTGTCATAAAGTTTCTCGTCGTACTTATATTAAGTGTTTGGCCTGCGCATCATACAGGCTCCGGGAGCGGACCGCTGTGCAGGTACTCATGTCTTAGTAGTAACTGTCCCGAATGAGCGGCCAATGATAAGCGCGTTATCGCGCTATTCGCAAGTAGCCTCTGCACCTTTGTTGTGCAGTGCGGCAAAGATTCGGGGGCGTTTGCCCAGCCATACCGCAGCGGGACGAGCGTCGGCGCGGCATGCGCGCCCTTGTGGAAGTGGGCGCTTTCCTACACCAGCACTATCGACATTCTGATATAGGCGGGACCGCGCCGCGCGCATCATCGTCGTGTTGGCGCGCGGGCAGCACGCCGTTATGGGAGCAATGACATGAGCGACAAACACAAAGGCATGGTGAACGACCACGGCCGCAGCGTATCACGGGAAAAAATGGTGCCGGTGGCGCCGGGCAGCCAGCAAGGACGGGCTCCGGGTTCCGGACCCGGGCCGGGAACCGGCAACCGGCAGGCCGGCGCGGCGGGACTCGGTGGACGCCAGGGGCGCCAAGGCGGAGACGACACCGGCTCGCGTGGCGGCCCGGGTTCGCAGTTTGGCGGGCGCAGCGCGCGCCAGCAGGGGCAACGCATCCAGGCGCGCGCCGAACAGGACCGCCTGGGCATGTCGCAGCAGTCGGGCTATGGCGGACTCGAGCAGGGGCAGCACGGCGGTTCGGAAGCGTCGCCAATGGCGCCCAATTCACGGCAATCCGGCGAGGCGGGGTCAAGCGGACGCGGCCACCCAGAACAGCCGGCCTCGGATTACAAGTCGGCGGAATCGGATGGCAGCAAGGACAACCAGTCCTGAAGCACCGGGACAACTGTCTCGGTCAAAATGAAACCTGCCGCAGTTGCGGCAGGCTGTTCAAGCAATTCTTAATGGAGGCAACGCGGGATCTGTTCGTCGTCCGACCCAAACAGGTCGTCGAAAATCAGCGCGTCCGGTTCCTTGTTCTGGCTCCACATCAGCATGAGGATGATGATCTTCAGCTTGCTGAGGGTGACGGGCGACTCGTCGACCGCGAGCGCGCGTTCGATGACGATTTCGCGCTGCACCGGCGTGAGCAGCTTGGCGCTTTCGAGGAACTGGATGAAACCGATCGCGGCGCTACCGAGTTCGTTGTATTCCTCGTCCACGTAATAACGGGTGCCGGTGGAGGCGGTCACGTCGGCCAGCTCTTCGGCGGCCATTTCGGTAAGACCCGTAAGCCAGTCGATGGCCTCGCAGATCTCGAAGTCGTCGAAGCCGACGGCGGAGAGCTTGCGTGCCAGGGCAGCCGGCTCGGGGCAGGCTTCAGGACGATAGTACGTCTCGTAGAGGTAGACCAGGATGTCGAACATAGTGACGCTACTGTAGCAGCTAAGCTCGCACTGGTACAAGCTTGCTGCATGCCTGCGCATCCGGCGAACGAATTTCGTCGTTTTTCGGCCTTATCGGTTCATATACGCTTGTAATTAATGTTCGATGTGATCTGCCTTTTCCTGCATCCGTCCATGCTGCATACCGGGGATCAGCTGGGGGATCAGCTGGGGGATCAGCTGTATACGCGTTGCACCTTTCCACCCGGCAGGCGCTCGATCATGCCGGCCAGTTCCAGCGCCAGCAAACCCATGCTCAGCTGGCCGACGCTCATGCCCGTTTGCGCCAGCAAGGTGTCGACGTCGAAGGCGTCGTGCCCGAGCTGCGCGAGCAGTTGCGTGCATTCGGTTTCGGTCGGGACGAACGCTTTCGATGAAGCGGGCATGGCGGCGAGCGGCGAGGCAAGTGGCGAGGCAAGTGGCGAGATGCGCATCGATTCCAGCACCTCGTCCACGGTTTCGACCAGGCGCGCACCGTCGCGTATGAGCTTGTGGCAACCCTTGGCCAGCGGCGCGTGGATCGAGCCGGGCATGGCGAACACTTCCCTGCCCTGTTCGGCGGCGACGCGGGCGGTGATCAGGGAGCCCGATTGCGCCGCCGCCTCGACCACCAGCACGCCGCTCGACAAGCCGCTGATGATGCGGTTGCGGCGCGGGAAATTGCCGGCCATCGGCGCCGTGCCGAGCGGGTATTCGCTGACGATGGCGCCTTGTTCCGCGATGCGTTCGGCGAGGGCGCGGTTACGCGCCGGATACGACAGGTCGGCGCCGGTGCCGACCACGGCGATCGTGGAGCCGGGGCCACGCAGCGCGCCTTCGTGCGCGGCCGCGTCGATCCCGAGCGCCAGGCCCGACACGATGCAGACGCCGTTCTGCGAGAGTGCGGCCGCAAAGCTGGCCGCGTTGGCCTTGCCCTGCACGGTCGCGTTGCGGCTGCCGACGATCGCGAGGCCTGGGCGCGCCAGCAGTCCGGCCTGCCCTTTTATATAGAGCAGCAGCGGCGGATCGGGAATGTTGGCAAGCGCTTCCGGGTAGGCGGTGTCGCCCAGCGCCAGCAGGTGGTGCCCGGCTTGCCCGGCCCAGGCGAGCGTGGCCTCGGCCAGGGCTTTGACGTCGGGAGACGGCGGCTCGCACAGGCTGCGTGCGATGGCCGGCCTGACGTGTGCGGCGAGCGCCGCGTAGCCGGCCTGGAACACCGCGCGCGGCGAGCCGAAGGCGTCGATGAGCAGGTGCGCACTGCGCGACCCCACCCCGCTCGTGGATTCCAGGCGCAGCCAGTCGATAATGTCATCGATGCGGTCCTCGATGCGCCTGGCAGCATCTTTGACTGGAATCGGGGCCGTGTCCTGCACGGTGGGATTACTCCGGTGATTTCGCCACGTCGCCGACTTCCACCGGCGCCGTCACTTGCATGATCAGGCCGTAGGAAACGCGCCCGAACACTCGGAAGATGAACAGGGTGCCATACTGCTCATCGGGAAGCTTCATCGTCGCGCGGCCGAATCCGAGGAAACCCTTGCGCCCTCCCGGATCGGCCACCGTCTTCCCGAAATGATAGAGCTGCAAAACGGAGCCGACATCGAGTCCGTCAATCGAACCACGGTTGACAGTGACGACCTGGCTCTGTCCGGCATAGCTCACGCCCGAATAGATCGACATCACGCGCGCGTCGATGGCCGTTTGCGGCGCATGCGGCACGTAATTGCGCACGGCCGGCGCAGGCGTGGGCACCAGGCGGTCGCCCACGCCCATCTCGCGCGCCGAGCTCGACACGATAAAGGTATGCACGTCGACGCCGGGCGCAGCCGCCTTCACCAGCCTGACGCTGCCGAGGTAGGCGGCCTCATGGGCCAGTACGTCGCCGGTCTGCGGGTCTTTCAGGGGGGCGCCCGGGCGGAACACCTGGAATTCGGTCGCGCCCTGCAAGTCGCCACGCACGTAGACGCGGTCGCCATTGCCCAGGTATAAATGGCCCTCTTCCGAGGCGGCGATGCGCGGCGCGCCGGCCAAGCCGTCACGCTCGATCACGAGCGGCTGGGTCAGGTAGGGTTCGATGACGCCGGCAGGAATGGAATCGATCGCCTGGCGTTCCAGTCCTTCGCTGCGCACGTGCGGCGAAAGACGAAATAGTGGCGCTTCGGCGGCGCCATCGCCGGCCGGACGAGTCAGGGACAGGCGCCCGCGTGCGCGGTCGAAGTAGATGACCTGGCCCGGATAGATCCAGTGCGGATTGCGGATCTCGGCGCGGTTCAGGCCCCATACTTGCGGCCAGCACCACGGGTGCTTGAGGAAGACCCCGGAAATGTCCCACAGGGTATCGCGCTTGACGACGACGTGCTGGTCCGGGGCATTTGGCTTGAAGCTGCATTCGGCAGCCTGGACGGGGCCGGCCACGACACATGCGACGAGGGCCATGGCTGCAGCCCGGGTCGCGACTGTGCTAAAATTTTTCATTGAAGACGTCCGTAAAGTGCGGCATTGACAAGGCATGCGGACTGCGCTCATTGCCCTGGCCAGCCGCGGCGCAAGAGACAGCACGGGTTGAAGTTTGATCTGAAGCTCCCTTCCCGCACTGGCGGATCAAAAGGTTGCCCAACTGAATCAAATTCTGCACACAAATCCTTGAACTGGCAAGACAAACCGCGTCCTGCTGGCGGGGCAATGTGTTGCATTCCTGCTCGTACCCCTGCCTGCCTTGTGCTTGCGACAATCCTTATATATATAACTATTACTGAACACCTCATATGGCCCTCCTGAAGATCCTGCGTTATCCCGATCCCCGCCTGCACAAGATTGCCCAGCCTGTCACTGAATTCGGCGAGCGCCTTGCAACGCTGGTCGCGGACATGGCCGCGACCATGTACGACGCACCCGGGGTGGGCCTGGCCGCGACCCAGGTCGACGTGCACGAGCGTGTGGTCGTGATCGACACCAGCGAGACGAACGACGAGCTGCTGGTGTTCGTCAATCCCGAGATCACCTGGGCCAGCGACGAAAAGCAGGTCTACGATGAAGGCTGCCTGTCGGTGCCCGGCATTTACGACGGCGTCGAGCGCCCGGCGCGCGTGAAGGTGCGCGCGCAGGACGTCAAGGGCGCGTTCTTCGAGCGCGAGTGCGAAGGCTTGCTCGCCGTGTGCATCCAGCACGAGATGGACCACCTGATGGGCAAGGTCTTCGTCGAGTACTTGTCGCCCCTGAAGCGCAACCGCATCAAGGCCAAGCTGCAGAAGGAGGAGCGCGGCCTGGAACGGGAAGCGGCCTTGAAAGCCGCCGGCCGCCGTTACTGAGGCGCGCGGATGAAAATCGTTTTCGCCGGCACGCCGGAGTTCGCCGCTGTCGCCCTGCGCGCCCTGCACCAGGCCGGTTTCGAGATCCCGCTGGTGCTGACCCAGCCCGACCGTCCGGCCGGGCGCGGCATGCAGCTGCAAGCCTCCAGCGTCAAGCAGGTGGCGCTCGAGTACGGCATCGAGGTGCTGCAGCCGCTGTCGCTGCGCAGGGACAGCAAGGATGCGCAGCGTGCGCTTGAGGCGCAGGCCGCTCATGAGCGCTTGACCTCGCTTGACTACGATGTGATGGTGGTGGCGGCCTATGGCCTGATCCTGCCGCGCAGCACGCTCGACATCGCGCCCTGCATCAATATCCACGGTTCATTGCTGCCGCGCTGGCGCGGCGCCGCGCCGATCCACCGCGCGATCGAAAGCGGCGACAGTGAGACCGGGGTCACGATCATGGGCATGGAAGAAGGCCTCGACACCGGCCCGATGATGCTCATCAAACGCGTCGCCATCACGGACGCGGACACCACCGGCAGCCTGCACGACAAGCTCGCCGCGCTCGGCGCGGCCATGATCGTGGAAGCCTTGCGGCGCATGGAAAAAAACGCATTGCCGGCCACCCCGCAGCCCGAGGCGGGCGTGACCTACGCGGCCAAGATCAGCAAGGACGAAGCGAAGCTCGACTTCAGCCTGCCGGCCGGGGCGCTGTGGCGCAAGGTGCGTGCCTTCAATCCCTTCCCCGGTGCGCAAGGCAGCGTGAACGGGACGGCGATCAAGATCTGGCAGGCCGAGCCCGTCGATGCCGCGGGCGCGCCGGGACAGGTGCTGGCGGCCGATGCCGGAGGGATTGTCGTTGCTTGCGGCGAAGGTGCGCTGCGCTTGCAGCAGTTGCAAAAACCCGGCGGCAAGCGCCTGGCAGCGGCGGAATTCCTGAAAGGCTTTCCTCTGGCGGGATTGGCGTTCGAGTAGGGTGGGCCCCCCGTGCCCACGCGAAAGCATGCGCCGCGTTGACCGCTTCTGGAACCGCAACCCCTGCTCGGCCGCTATCGGTTGACAGGAAGTCGCGTTAGCTCATCGTTCTACGGCATCCCAAATAAAAACGCGCCCAAGGGGCGCGCATTCGCAACAAGCCAACTTATTCGTCGCGCGCTCCGGCGGCGCGCTGCGCTGCCATATGCTCGCGCAAGACCTGGTTGATGCGGGTCTGGTAACCTGGACCGGCTGCCTTGAACCATTCCAGCATATCGACGTCGAGGCGGATCGTCACGATCTGTTTTGCAGCTGCCATCTGATGTTTCGGTGCTGCCTCCGGCACATGGCTGTGCACTGCAGGCTGGTCCCAATCGGGTTCGTACTCTTTGTTCATGCTCATCCATCCTGTGTTGATCCGCGCCATGTTACTCATGGCATGCATTTATTGTCGTCGCTGTATGTATCCGTAAAATTGCGAAAGCGGTGCGATTTGTAACGTCGTGTAACAATTTGGCGCATAAACACATAACGATACAATCTGCCGCCGCAGTGCCTCCCGCAGGGGCGATTCACGCCATTGACGTATAATTTCAGACCGCCCCAACCATGCAACGCAAGCGTGCGACGCAAGCGTGAGTGCCTCTTGAAAGCTACCGATGACTGCCCCGACCTCTTCCCTCTCCCCGATCGAAACCCAGCTGCGCGACATCCTGTCGCGCCGCATCATGGTCCTCGATGGTGCGATGGGCACGATCATCCAGCAATACAAACTGGACGAGGTCGCCTACCGGGGCGGCCCGGGGGGCCGCTTTGCCAGCTTTGCCGCGCCGGAGAACAGCGGGACGCGCGAGCTTTTCGTAAAGGGCAACAATGAGTTGCTGACGCTGACCCAGCCGCACGTGATCCAGGAGATCCACGAGCGCTACCTCGCCGCCGGTGCCGACCTCCTCGAGACTAACACTTTTGGCGCCACCAGCGTCGCCCAGGACGACTACCACATGGGCCACCTTGCCTATGAAATGAACGTCGAGGCCGCAAAGCTGGCGCGCGCCGCCTGCGACAAGTACAGCACGCCCGACAAACCGCGTTTCGTCGCCGGCGCCCTCGGCCCGACGCCGAAGACGGCCTCGATCTCGCCCGATGTCAACGACCCGGCGGCGCGCAACATCACGTTCGACCAGCTCGTTGCGAGCTACCACGAACAGGTTACGGGCCTGGTCGATGGCGGCGTCGACGTGCTGCTGGTCGAAACCATCTTCGACACCCTGAACTGCAAGGCGGCGCTGTTCGCGATCGACCTGTATTTCGACGCGCACCCCGACACCCTGCGCAAACCGATCATGATTTCCGGCACCGTCACCGACGCCTCGGGCCGCATCCTGTCGGGCCAGACCGTGGCGGCTTTCTGGAATTCGGTACGCCACGCGAAACCGCTGACGATCGGCCTGAACTGCGCCCTGGGCGCGGCGCTGATGCGCCCCTATGCCGAGGAGCTGTCGCAGATCGCCGATACCTTCGTCTGCATCTACCCGAACGCCGGCCTGCCCAACCCGATGAGCGACACCGGCTTCGACGAACTGCCGGCCGACACCTCCGCCCTGCTGCGCGAATTCGCCGATGCCGGTTTCGTGAACATCGCCGGCGGCTGCTGCGGCACCACGCCCGACCACATCAAGGCGATTTCGGAGCTGCTGGCAACAAGCGCGCCACGCGCCGTGCCGGAAGTACCGACGGCGCTGCGCCTTGCGGGCCTCGAGCCGTTCACGGTCGACGCGTCTTCGCTGTTCGTGAACGTCGGCGAGCGCACCAACGTCACGGGTTCGAAAGCGTTCGCGCGCATGATCCTCAACGAGCAGTTCGACGAGGCACTGTCGGTGGCGCGCCAGCAGGTCGAGAACGGCGCCCAGGTCATCGACATCAACATGGACGAGGCGATGCTCGACTCGCAGGCGGCCATGACGCGCTTCCTGAACCTGATCGCTTCCGAGCCCGACATTTCGCGCGTGCCGATCATGATCGACTCCTCGAAATGGAGCGTCATCGAAGCGGGCCTGAAATGCGTGCAGGGCAAGGCCATCGTCAATTCGATTTCGATGAAAGAAGGCGAAGAGGAATTCCTGCGCCAGGCGAGCCTCTGCCGCCGCTACGGCGCCGCCGTGATCGTGATGGCCTTCGACGAGCAGGGCCAGGCCGACACCTTCGCGCGCAAGACCGAAATCTGCAAGCGGGCCTACGACACCCTGGTGCAGAAGGTCGGCTTCCCGCCGGAAGACATCATTTTTGATCCGAACATCTTCGCCATTGCCACCGGCATCGAAGAGCACAACAACTACGCGGTCGATTTCATCAACGCCACGCGCTGGATTCGCCAGAACCTGCCCCACGCGAAGGTCTCGGGCGGCGTGTCGAACGTCTCGTTCAGCTTCCGCGGCAACGACCCGGCGCGCGAAGCCATCCACACCGTGTTCCTGTACCACGCGATCCAGGCCGGCATGACGATGGGGATCGTCAACGCGGGCATGGTCGGCGTCTACGACGACCTGCCGGCGGAACTGCGCGAGCGCGTCGAGGACGTGGTGCTGAACCGCCGCGACGACGCGACCGAGCGCATGATCGAATTTGCCGGCACCCTGAAGGCCGGCGGCGGCAAGCAGGAACAGAACCTCGAGTGGCGCAACGCGCCGGTCGGGAAGCGCCTGGCGCACGCGCTGGTGCACGGCATCACGCAATGGATCGTCGAGGATACCGAGGAAGCGCGCCAGGCCGTGCTGGATGCGGGCGGGCGCCCGATCAACGTCATCGAAGGCCCGCTGATGGCCGGCATGGACATCGTCGGCGACCTTTTCGGCCAGGGCAAGATGTTCCTGCCGCAGGTCGTGAAATCGGCGCGCGTCATGAAACAGGCCGTGGCCCACCTGATTCCGTTCATCGAGGAAGAAAAGGCGCGCGAAGAAGAACGTACCGGCATCGTCGCGAAACCGAAGGGCAAGATGGTGATCGCCACCGTGAAAGGCGACGTGCACGACATCGGCAAGAACATCGTCTCGGTGGTCCTGCAGTGTAATAACTTCGAGATCGTGAACATGGGCGTGATGGTCCCCTCCTCCGAGATCCTTGCCAAAGCCAAGGCCGAGAATGCCGACATCGTCGGCCTGTCGGGCCTGATCACGCCCTCGCTGGAAGAGATGGCGCACGTCGCGAAAGAGATGCAGCGCGACCCGTGGTTCCGCGAGCGCGGCATTCCGCTCCTGATCGGCGGCGCCACCACCAGCCGCGCGCACACCGCCGTCAAGATCGCGCAGCACTACGACGGCCCGGTCGTGTACGTGCCGGACGCCTCGCGTTCGGTATCGGTCGCCCAGTCGCTGCTGACCGAAGACACGCGCGCCCAGTACATCGCCGAGATCAATCTCGACTACGAGCGCATCCGCGAGCAGCACGCCAACAAGAAGGCGCTGCCGATGCTGAGCCTCGAGCGCGCGCGCGCCAACAAGGCAAAGCTGGACTATGCGCCGCTCAAACCGAAGTTCATCGGCCGCCGCGAATTCAGGAACGTCGATCTCGGCCTGCTGTCGCGCTATATCGACTGGGGTCCGTTCTTCCAGACCTGGGACCTGGCCGGCCCGTTCCCGGCGATCCTGACCGACGCCGTGGTCGGCGAAGCGGCCTCGAAGGTGTTCGAGGAAGGCCAGGCGCTGCTCAAGAAAATCATCGAGGGCCGCTGGCTGACGGCGAATGGGGCGATTGCCCTGCTGCCGGCCAACAGCGTGAATGACGACGACATCGAAATCTACACGGACGAATCGCGCGACAAGGTCGCCTTCACCTGGCACGGCCTGCGCCAGCAGGGCGTGAAACCGGTGGTCGACGGCGTGCAGCGCCCGAACCAGTGCCTGGCCGACTTCATTGCGCCGAAATCGTCCGGCGTGCCTGACTACATCGGCATGTTTGCCGTCACCGCGGGGCTCGGCATCGAGAAGCACGAGCAACGCTTCGAAGCGGCGCTCGACGACTATTCGTCGATCATGCTCAAGGCCCTGGCCGATCGACTGGCCGAGGCGTTTGCCGAGTACCTGCACGAGCGCGTGCGCACCGACCTGTGGGGCTACGCCGCCGGCGAGCAGCTCACCAACGAGCAGATGATCGCCGAAAAGTACAGCGGCATCCGCCCTGCTCCCGGCTATCCGGCCTGCCCGGAGCACACGGTCAAGGCCGACATGTGGAAGGTGCTGCAGCCAGAGGAAATCGGCATGGAGCTGACCGAGTCGTACGCGATGTTCCCGGGTGCGGCGGTATCGGGTTTCTACCTGGCGCACCCGGACTCGAAGTACTTC
>JAQGLR010000030.1 GCA_028292765.1 Massilia sp.
ACACGTCCGAGGACCAAGTCCGTCGCGTCAATCACGAACCAGTCGCGCTGGACTTCATGGCCCTTAGCGGAAAAAGTTTTCATGTTGACTTCCTAATAGGTAAATTGCTCAAATGGTGGTTCCGCAACCGTAACTGCGGACTCTGCCTTATTGTCTTTTCCAGAGCAAATGGAAAGCCGACGATCATACCTCATCCAGCCATGGAGGGTCAAGGCGCCTGCCCGCTTGCTGCCCGCACTCTGTCGCATCCGTGCCGCAATCCGTGCACTTGCGGCCTAGGCTCGGCAGAGTTGCGATTACGCAACCAATCCATTGCGTAGCTGGCTAGACTCGCCCAATCATTCCCCGACGAAACTATCAGTTGACCACGGAAACCGTGCGAATCTACTATGGGTGAATTGCCTGAGGAGTCTTCGTGAAAACCAGCCCCATCCTGCCTGCCCTGCTTGCGCTGCTGTTCGTGTCGGCCAGCGCGGCATCGGCCGCCCCAGCTCCCGACATTTCCTCGCGCAACTGCCACCTGCCCGGGGCCGAGGAGGCGCTGCGCTGCCTCAGCGTGCCCGTTCCGCTCGATTACGCCCGGCCCGCGAATGGAACAATCAAGCTGCACGTCACGATCGCGCCGGCTTTCCGCGAAGGCGCCAGGGCCGACCCGCTGTTCGTCCTTGCGGGCGGACCCGGCCAGGCCGGCAGCGACGTGATCGTGCTGCTGTCGGCAGCCTTCAAGCGCGTGCGGGCCACGCGCGACATCGTCTTCATCGACCAGCGCGGCACCGGGCTGTCGGGCAAGCTCGATTGCGAGAGCCGGCCCGAGCACGAGAGCATGAGCGACGCCGAACTCGAAACCGAGGTGCGCAAATGCATCACGAACAGCCGTGCCCCCTTTGCCGCCTACACCACGGCGAACGCCGCACGCGACCTCGAAGGCGTGCGGCGCGCGCTCGGCTATGGCAAGGTCAACGTCTGGGGCGGCTCCTACGGCACCCGCCTCGGCCAGGCCTACGCGCGCGCCTTCCCCGGCAGCGTGCGTTCGCTGATCCTCGACGGCGTGGCCGCGCCCGACCAGGTCATCCCGGCGGGCGGACGCGACGGCCAGGCCGCGCTCGACAAGCTGTTCGCCCAGTGCGCGAACGACGCTGCCTGCAACAAGGCCTACCCGAACCTGCGGGCCGAATTCGACAGCCTTGCCGCGCGCGCCGAAACCGGCATCAAGCTGTCGATCACCAACCCGCGCACCGCGCAGCCGACCACGTTCACGATGACCGGACAGCGCTTCACCGGCACCGTCCACAGCATCCTGTATTCGCCGGCCGACGCCCGCCGCCTGCCGTTCCTGATCCACAGCGCCTACCAGGGACGCTGGGAGCCGTTCATCGCGCGCCAGAACATCAGCGGCGACCTCACCACCGAATCGGCCAGCGCCTTCCTGCTGCACCTGGCCGTGGTCTGCGCCGAGGACGTGCCGCGCATGACCCCAGGCCTGATGAAGGACGACGCCGCCCTCCTCACGCGCGCGCTGGCCGAACGCATGCCGGCCATGTGCAAGACCATGAACGTGCCGGCCGTGCCCTACGCCGCGCCGGCGCAGATCGCGGCGCCGGCCCTGCTGCTGTCGGGCGCGCTCGACCCGGTAACGCCGCCGCGGCGTGCGGAAAGCGCCGCGCGCCACATGCGCACGGCGCGCCACCTGGTGGTGGCCAACGCCGGCCACGGCATCTCGCAGCTCGGCTGCGCGCCGCGCCTGCTGCGCGAATTCCTGGACCGTCCGGGCGCACAACTCGACGCAAAATGCCTGGCCGAGATCCCGGCCCCGACCTTCCAGCTCGGCAGCGCCGGGCCGCAACCCTGAATCGAGTTCCATATGATCGAAGTGCACGATGTACGTAAACGGTTCGGCGAGGTGCAAGCCCTCGGCGGCGTCAGTTTCAGCGCACGCGACGGCCAGATCACGGCCCTGCTCGGGCCCAACGGCGCCGGCAAGACCACGCTGCTGCGCACCCTGGTCGCCCTCCTCAAGCGCGACCACGGAACGATCGCCATCGACGGCGTCGACCCGGAACAGGATCCGCTCACGGTACGCCGCAACATCGGCTTCCTGACCGACCAGTTCGGGCTGTACGAACGGCTGTCCACCCGCGAATACCTCACCTATTTCGGCGAGCTGAACGGCATGGGGGGCGCGGCGCTGCAGGCACGGATCGAGGAGGTGTCGGAATTGCTGTCGATGGACGACATCCTCGCGCGCCGCACCAAGGGCTTTTCGCAGGGCCAGCGCATCAAGGTGGCGCTCGCGCGGACGCTCCTGCACCGCCCGCGCAACCTGCTGCTCGACGAACCGAGCCGGGGCCTCGACGTGATGAGCACGCGTGCGCTGCGGCGCGCCCTGTCGGCGCTGCGCGCGGACGGCTGCTGCGTCATCATGGCCACCCACGTGATGCAGGAAGTGACCCACCTGTGCGACGACGTGATCGTGATCGCCAAGGGACACACGGTGGCCCAGGGCTCGCCCCATGAACTGTGCCGCCGCACCGGCATCGCCAGCCTCGAGGATGCATTCGTCAGCCTGGTCGGCGAAGAAGGAATTGCCGCATGAAGCCGCGCCTGAAACCCCCTTTCCTGATCATCTTCATCAAGGAATTGCGCGAAACCCTGCGCGAAAAACGCAATGTCGGGCTGCTGGTGCTGGTGACGCTGATGTACCCGGTCATGTTCGGCATCCTGATGCAGCAGCTGATCGACCGCGCCACCCGCTCCGAGCGCGAAGGCGTCGAGCTGGCGGTCATCGGCGCGGCCAAGGCCCCGACGCTGATGGCCCAGCTCAAGCAGACGAACATCACGGTGCTCGATACCGCCCCGATGGACGAGCCGGCCATCGAAGCCCTGCTCCAGAAGGGCAAGGTGGCCGGGGTGCTGCGCCTGTCCGACAAGTTCGCCGAAAACTATGCCGCCATGCGGCCGGCCCGCATCGAGCTGTGGTTCGACTCCGCAGCCGAGAAGGGAGCGCAGCGGCGCGAAGTCGAGGACGTACTCCAGGCCTACGGCAGCAACGTCGCCAGCGCGCGCCTGCTGGCGCACGGGGTATCGCCGGCGACCCTGGCGCCGATCGAGGTGCAGCGCTACGACACCGGCACCAACGCCTCGCGTTCCGCCGGCCTGATCGGCGGCATGCTCAGCATGCTGTTCTTCCCCGCCTTCTTCTGCGGCATGTCGGCCGCGGTCGACAGCACCGCCGGCGAGCGCGAACGGCGCTCGCTCGAAGTACTGATGGCGCAACCGGCGCGCGCATGGGAAATCGTGACCGGCAAGTGGCTGATGGCCGGCACGCTGGCCGTGGTCGGCCTCACGCTCGAACTGCTGCTGGCGCACGCGGTGCTGTTGTGGCTGCCGCTGGAAGAACTGGGCATGTCGTGGAGCCTGAACTGGTTCGACGTCGCCCTGGTCTGCATCGTCGCGGTGCCGCTGGCGCTGCTGGCGGCGGCGCTGCAGATCGCCCTGGCGATGAACGCCAAGTCGTTCAAGGAAGCGCAAAGCCTGCTCAGCATCGTGCTGCTGCTGCCGATGCTGCCCGGTGTCGTGGTGTCGATGATGGAGCTGAAGACCTCGCTCTGGATGTATGCGGTGCCGATGCTGTCGAACCAGACGCTGCTGCGTGAACTGTCGAAAGGCGTGGAGGTGGGCGCCCTGCCGTTCCTGCTCACGTTTGTCAGCGCGGCGCTGCCGGTATTGGCGGTGGTGGCGTTCGCCAGCTGGCGCATGAAGAGCGAGCGCTACGTGCTGGCGGTCTGACGCTTACAATATCGCCACTATCACATCGGAGAAACGCACATGGAAGTCAAAGTCAGCTGGAACGGCCCCTCGGGCATGAGTTTTCGCGCCCAGACAGAAACCGGCCACATGGTGGCGATGGACGGCGCGCCCGAGGCGGGCGGCCACAACCTGGCGCCGCGGCCGATGGAGATGCTGCTGGTGGGTACGGGCGGCTGCACCGCGTTCGACGTGGTCCTGATCCTGCAGCGCGGGCGCGAGAACGTGCTCGGCTGCGACGTCACGCTGCAGGCCGAGCGCGCCGAACTCGATCCGAAGGTGTTCACGAAGATTAACTTCCACTTCGTGATCACCGGCCGCGGCTTGAGGCCGGCGGCGGTCGAGCGCGCGGTGAAACTCTCGCACGAGAAGTACTGCTCGGCCTCGATCATGATGGCCAAGACGGCGGAGATGACGACTTCGTTCGAGATCGTGGAAGCCGCGTAGGGTGGGCACCCCGTGCCCACGCGGAAGCGTGAGCGGTGTTAGCGCCATTTAAAGCATCAAAGATAATACGCCGTCGTCGTCATCACCTTCGCCATCGCCCGCATGGCAAGCTTCACCGGCACCGGCATCTCCTCGGCCCCGAGGGCCTGCGCGGCCGAGCCGTGGGCGACTTCATCCTGGCGCATCTGCTCGACGATCGCGCGCGACCTGGCGTCGCTGGCGGGCAGCGAATCGAGGTGGCTGTTCAGGTGCGCCTCGACCTGGCGCTCGGTCTCGACCACGAACCCGAGGCTGCGCGCGTCGCCCAGTTTCGCCGCCACCGTTCCCATCGCATACGCCCCGGCATACCAGAGGGGATTGAGCACGCTCGGCTGCGAGCCCAGTTCCGTCAGGCGCTGCGCGGTCCAGGCCAGGTGGTCTTCTTCCTCGCGGCCGGCCTGCGCGAACTGGGCGCGCATGCCCGGGCTTTGCGCGTGGCGCGCCTGCGAGTCGTAGAGCGCCTGCGCGCACACTTCGCCGACGTGGTTCACGCGCATCAGGCCGGCGCTATGGCGCTGCTCGCGCTCGTCGAGTTCGCAGTCGACCGCATGCGCCGCCGGGTTCGGGCGCGAGGATGCCGCCACGCCGCCGACCACGCGCAGCGCCTTGTCGAAGCCGACGATCAGGTCGTCGAGTGGACTGATAAAACGGTTCGCTAGCATAGGATTCCAGTTATTCTCGGAAAAACCCCATTATATGCGCCCGATCCGGGCCCTGCCGCGCGCATGCCCGCGCCCCACGCTCTGCGCCGCCTTTTTCACACTCTGGCCGGCGCTCCGCGCAACCCGTCGCACGGGCCCGCCAAAGCCAGCCGTTAGCGCATACAATGCAGGCGTCAAAAAGGCTTGGCGGAAATGAAACTGCGCCCTGCAAAAGTTTATCTGGAGTCCGCATGGAATTACGCATCCGCAATCTGTCCAAGACCTACGCCAATGGCGTGGTGGCGCTGGACAAGGTCACGCTGAGCATCCCGCCCGGGATGTTCGGCCTGCTGGGGCCGAACGGCGCCGGCAAGTCGACCCTGATGCGCATCCTCGCCACGCTGCAGGAGTGCGACAGCGGTTCGGTCTTCGCGGGCGATATCGACGTGCTCGACGAAAAGGACGAGGTGCGCCGCATGCTCGGCTACCTGCCGCAGGACTTCGGCGTCTACCCGAAGGTCAGCGCCTGGGAGCTGCTCGACCATTTCGCGCAACTGAAAGGCATCGCCAGCCGCGGCCGGCGGCGCGAAGTCGTGGACGGCCTGCTGCAGCAGACCAACCTGTTCGAGGTGCGCCACCAGAAGCTGGGCACCTTCTCGGGCGGCATGCGCCAGCGCTTCGGCGTGGCCCAGGCCCTGATCGGCGACCCGCAGCTGATCATCGTCGACGAGCCGACCGCGGGCCTGGACCCGCAGGAACGGGTGCGCTTCCACAACCTGCTGGCCGACATCGGCGCCGACAAGACCGTGCTGCTGTCGACCCACATCGTGTCGGACGTGGCCGATTTGTGCGCCAACATGGCGATCATCAACAAGGGCCATGTGCTGCTGTGCGGCGAGCCGGCGCGCCTGATCGAGGGCATCGAGGAATGCATCTGGGCGCGTTTCGTCGACAAGGCCGAGCTGCCCCTGTTCCAGAAACAGCATGCCGTGATCTCGACGCGCCTGCGCGCCGGCCGCCCGCTGATCCACGTGTACGCGCAAGCGCACCCGGGCATGGGCTTCGAGCCGGCCCACGCCAGCCTGGAAGACGTGTACTTCGCCACCATCGCCGGACGCCACAACCACCAGGCCGGGAACTGCTGACGTGAAAGCGCTGCTCATCGTCGCCGGTTTCGAGGTGCGCCAGCGCGCGCGCACCCTGTCGACCTGGGTGTATCTGGCGGCCTTTGTCGCGCTGGCGATGCTGTGGACGGCGGCCGCCGGCGGCGTGTTCAAGGACACGGTCGTGGCCTTCGGCGCGCGCGTGCTCATCAACGGGCCGCGCCAGGTCGCGCTGTCGAGCGCTTTCCTCGGCTGCGCGGCCGTGATCGTGGTGGCCGCCATCATGGGCCGCGCCGTGCAGCAGGACTTCGAGCACGGCATGCACCACTTCTTCTTCAGCGCGCCGATCCCGAAGAGCGCCTACGTGTTCGGGCGCTTCCTCGGCGCGTTTGCCGTGCTGGCGCTGGTCTTTGCCGGCATTCCGCTCGGCGAATGGCTCGGCACCTTCGTACCCGGCATCGATCCGGACCGCCTCGGCGCGCACCGCGCCGGCACCTACCTGCTGCCCTGGCTCCTCACGCTGCTGCCCAACGTCTTCATTTTCGGCGCCATTTTCTTCGTGCTGGCGGCGCTGACGCGGCGCATGCTGCCGGTGTATGTCGCGAGCATCGTGCTGATGGTCGGCTACACGATCGCGCCCTCGCTGGCGCACGACTTCGACTATAAAACCCTGGCCGCGCTGATCGACCCCTTCGCCACCACGGCGCTGGTGCGCCTGACCGAATACTGGCCGATCGCCGAACGCAATGCGCGCCCGCTCCTGCTCGAGGGCGTGTACCTCGCGAATCGCCTGATCTGGTGCGGTTTCGCGCTGGCCGTGCTGCTGCTGGGCTACTGGCGCTTCCACCTGGTCGGCCTGCTGGAAACGCGCGGCTTCGAAGCGCGCGGCCAGGACGAGGCGGCGCCCATCCTGTCGCAAGCGGCCGTCAACACGCGTGAGCA
>JAQGLR010000219.1 GCA_028292765.1 Massilia sp.
CGGCCTGGCCGCGGGCTTCTTCCGCTACCTGACCAAGCCGCTCGACATCGCCCGCTTTGGCGAGGCGATCGACGCCACGCTGGCGCTGCTGGCCGAACGCGAACGCGAGCGCGAGCGCGACAACGCAGACCAGGGAGTCGCCTTATGATTTCGCAGGCCGACCTGCGGCGCGCGCGCATCCTGGTGGTCGACGACCAGCAGGTCAACATCCAGCTGCTCGAATTCCTGCTCAAGACCACCGGTTACGACAACGTCACCAGCACCACCGATCCGCGCCAGGTGGTGGCGCTGCACTTGAAGCACCGCTACGACCTGATCATCCTCGACCTGCACATGCCCGGCATGGACGGCTTCGAGGTGATGGAAGCCCTGAAGCCGCTGGAGACCGAATCGTGGCTGCCGGTGCTGGTGGTGACCGCGGAACCGGACAAGAAACTGGCCGCGCTCGAAGCCGGCGCGCGCGACTTCATCGGCAAGCCGTTCGACACGGTCGAGGTGATGACGCGCATCCGCAACCTGCTGGAGATGCGCCTGATGCACCGCGAATCGCGCGAGCACGGGATCCAGCTGGAACGCACCGTGCGCGAGCGCACCGCGACCCTGGCGCGCTTTCGCAGCGCCATGGACGCCACCACCGACGGCATCTTCCTGGTCGACGCGGCCAGCCTGGCGCTGGTGGATGTGAGCGACGGCGCCTGCCGCATGCTCGGCTTTTCGCGGGACGCCCTGCTGCGCATCGACCCGGTGGCGCTGGGCCTGACCACCGCCGTCCAGCTCGAGCGCCACCTGGCCACGAATGGCGCCGCCCACGAGGCCGACATCCTGGAGACCGAACTGCTGCGCGCCGGCGGCGAGGGCGCGGTGCCGGTCGAGATCAGCTGGCAGTGGCAGGAAGCGGGTACCAGCAAGCTGCTCATCGCGGTGGCGCGCGACATCAGCGAGCGCCTGCAGGCGCAGCGCCGCCTGAAGCATGCGGCCAGCTTCGACGCGCTGACCGGCCTGCCGAACCGCACGCTGTTCTTCCAGAACCTGCAGGAGACGATCGAGCTGGCGCAGGACAAGGCCTGGCGCGTGGCGGTGCTGTTCATCACGCTCGACCGCTTCAAGGTCGTCAACGATTCGCTCGGCCCGCTGCTGGGCGACGAACTGCTGCGCGAGTTCAGCAACCGCCTGGTGCGCGTAATGGACCTGCGCGACGCCGTCGGGCGCCTCGGCGGCGACGAATTCGCCGTCATCTTGAACATGACGCGCGAGCGGCAGGACGAGCCGGCCCAGGTGGCCAACGACATCCGCGATGCCCTGCGGGCGCCTTTCGAGCTCGCGGGCCAGCAGGCGGTTCTGACTGCGAGTATCGGCATCGCCGTCTACCCGGACGACGCGGTCGACCCGGGCACGCTCGTGAAATACGCCGACACGGCGATGGTGCGCGCCAAGGAAGCCGGGCGCGATGGCTACCGCTTCTTCACGGCCGGCATGAACGTGCAGGTGCTGGCGCGCCTCGACCTGGAAGTGGCGCTGCGCGGCGCGCTGGAGGGCAACCAGTTCGTGCTGCACTACCAGCCGAAGCTGGAATTGAGCACGGGCCGCGTCTGCGGGGTCGAGGCGCTGCTGCGCTGGGAGCGGCCCGGCCACGCCCTGGTGTACCCGGCCGAATTCGTGCCGGTACTGGAAGAGACCGGGATGGTGGTGCGCGTCGGCGACTGGATCATCGGCCAGGCCTGCCGCCAGATCGCCGAATGGGATGCGCAAGGCCTGCGCGACCTGCGCGTCGCCGTGAACGTGTCGAGCCGCCAGTTCGTCGAGGGCGACCTCGAGGGCGTGGTGCGCGCCGCGATCCAGGCCCACGGCATCGAGCCGGGCATGCTGGAGCTGGAGCTGACCGAAAGCGCCCTGATGACCAACGCCGAGCGCACCATCGACGTGCTCGAGCGCCTGAAAGCCCTGGGCATCCGGATTGCGATCGACGATTTCGGCACCGGCTACTCGAGCCTGGCCTACCTGAAGCGCTTCCCGATCGACAAGCTCAAGATCGACATCGCGTTCGTGCGCGACATCGTCACCAACCCGGACGACGCGGCGATTGCGCTGGCCATCATCAGCATGGCGCACAGCCTGCACATGCAGGTGATCGCCGAAGGGGTGGAGACGCGCGCGCAAATGGCCTACCTGCGGCGCCACCGCTGCGACGAGATCCAGGGTTTCCACTTCGCGCGCGCCTTGCCGGCGGCGCAGCTCGCGCAGCTGGTGCGCCAGAACCGGGAAAGCCCGAACAAGCCGACCGGCGACGACAGCAACGTCCAGACCATGCTGGTGGTGGACGACGACCCGGACACCCTGAGCGCGCTGCACCGGCTGCTGCGGCGCGACAACTACCGGGTGCTGACGGCGTCGACGCCGCTCGAGGCCTTCGAGCTGCTGGCGCTGTACCGGGTGCAGGTGGTGATGTGCGACCAGCGCATGCCGGTCATGAGCGGCACCGAATTCCTGAGCAAGGTGAAGGAAATGTACCCGGATACGATGCGGATCATTTTGTCCGGCTACACCGGGGTCAGGACCGTGCTCGACTCGATCAACCGCGGCGCGATCTACAAGTTCTACACCAAGCCCTGGAACGATGCCGAGCTGCGCGACAACGTGCGGCTGGCGTTCCGGCATTACTGGATGGAGCATGGGCCGTATGACGATCGCAAGGTGCCGAGGACGGGGTAGACGGTATCTACGTTCCTCCGCTTGAAGCTACTGGCTGACCAAGGCCCCACTCACTCCTCGCCGAAGTGGTCCCACCCCTTCACGTCCATCTGCAGCGCCTTGCCTGCCGCGTCGACCAGGCGCAAGCCCGGCTGGGCATCGATGGTGCCGACCCGGGTCACCGGCGTTTGCGCCATGGCCGCCGCCGCGAGCACGGCGTCGCGCCGGGCGCCGGGGGCCGTGAAGCACAATTCGTAGTCGTCGCCGCCGGCCAGCGTGAAACGCCGGCGCAGGGCCAGCGGCTGGCGCGCCAGCGCCGGGCCGGCCGGCAGCGCGTCCACGCCCAGGGTGGCGCCGACCTTCGAGGCTTCCAGGATGTGCGCCAGGTCGCCCACCAGCCCGTCCGAGATGTCGAGCGCGGCGTGCGCCACCGGCAGCGCGGCCAGCGCGCGCCCCAGCGCGATACGTGGCTCGGGCAGGTGCATGCGGGTGGCGGCCAGGGCGTGCTGGTCGGCATCGAGCGTCAGCTCTTTCCAGTAGCCGGCCAGCGCCAGGCGGGCGTCGCCCAGGGTGCCCGAGATCCAGATGTCGTGGCCGGCGCGGGCGGCGTCGCGCCGCAGCGCGTGGCCGGGCGCGACCTCGCCGAACACGGTGATGCAGACCGCCAGCGGCCCGCGCGTGGTGTCGCCGCCGACCAGTTCGCAGTCGTGCAGGTCGGCCAGCGCGAACAGTCCGTTCGAGAACGCCTCCAGCCACTCCGGGTCGACGCCCGGCAGGGACAGGCCGAGCGTGAAGCCGACGGGGCGCGCGCCCATCGCCGCCAGGTCCGACAGGTTCACGGCCAGGCACTTGTGCCCGAGCATGCGCGGATCGGCGCCGGCGAAGAAATGGCGTCCCTCGATCAGCATGTCGGTCGAAATGGCGGTCTGCATGCCCGGCGTGGGGGCCAGCAGCGCGCAGTCGTCGCCAATGCCGAGTACGGCGTGGCCGGCGCGGGCGCGGCGGAAGTAGTGTTTGATGAGGTCGAATTCGGAAAGCATCCCTGATTCTATCGCGCGCGGCTGCGATCCGGCCCGGCTGCGGGTGATTCATAGGCTCGGCTTATTTGATACTGCCATCTCGATCAGGAAAACTTATGGAATGGCAGCGAGTGAAAATACGTAGCCGACAGCAAGAGTGGGTCTGATAAAATTGGAGGTTCCCCTCTAAGTATCAGGAAGGCTGCATAGCATGGATTCGTCATCGGATAAAAAAGAAGAATTACGCCAACAACTGCGTGCTGCAGCACTCGAATACCACCAGTTTCCCCGTCCAGGCAAGATCAGCGTCACGGCCACCAAGGGCTTGCTGAACCAGCGCGACCTGGCACTGGCCTATTCGCCGGGCGTGGCGGCGCCTTGCGAGGAAATCGTCAAGGACCCTGCGGCATCGTTCAAATACACCGCCCGCGGCAACCTCGTTGCCGTGATCACGAACGGCACCGCCGTGCTGGGCCTGGGCAACATCGGTCCACTGGCGTCGAAACCCGTCATGGAAGGCAAGGGCGTGCTGTTCAAGAAGTTCGCCGGCATCGACGTCTTCGACATCGAAATCAACGAAAGCGACCCGGACAAGCTGGTCGACATCATCGCGTCGCTCGAGCCTACTTTTGGCGGCGTCAACCTGGAAGACATCAAGGCGCCCGAGTGCTTCTACATCGAGCGCCAGCTGCGCGAACGGATGAAGATCCCGGTCTTCCACGACGACCAGCACGGCACCGCCATCATCGTCGGCGCCGCCATCCTGAACGGCCTGAAGGTCGTCGGCAAGGATATTAAAAACTGCAAACTCGTGGTCTCGGGCG
>JAQGLR010000032.1 GCA_028292765.1 Massilia sp.
CGCTTCCTCGGCGCCTTCGCCGTGCTGGCCCTGGTCTTTGCCGGCATCGTGCTCGGCTTGTGGCTCGGCACCTTCGTGCCCGGCATCGATCCGGACCGGCTGGGCAGCAACCGCGCCGCCGCCTACCTGCTGCCCTGGCTCTTCACGCTGCTGCCCAACCTCTTCATTTTCGGCGCCATCTTCTTCGTGCTGGCGGCGCTCTCGCGGCGCATGCTGCCGGTGTACGTGGCCAGCATCGTCCTGACGATCGGCTACACGGTCGCGCCTTCGCTGGCGCGCGACCTCGACTACAAGCTGCTCGCCGCGCTGATCGACCCGTTCGGCACCACGGCACTGGTCCACCTGACCGAATACTGGCCTACGCCTGCGCGCAATGCGCGCCCCGTCCTGCTGGAAGGCGTGTACCTGGCGAACCGCCTGGCCTGGTGCGGCTTTGGCCTGGCGGTGCTGCTGCTCGGCTACTGGCGCCTGCACCTGGTAGGCATCCTGGAGACGCGCGGGCGCGACCCGCGCGGCGACAGCGAGGCGGCCCCCAGCCTGTCGCAGGCGGCCGTCAACACGCGCGAGCGCCCGGACTTCGCGCGGCGCAGCCTGGCGCTGCTCCTGGCCCGCGAAAGCATCCTGCACCTGCGCCAGTCGGTCGCGACGCTGCCCTTCGCGCTGATCGCCCTCTGCGGCATGGCGCTGGTGGTGAGCGGCAGCTTCGAGACCGGCATGCTGCACGGCGCCGCCACCCACCCGGTCACTTACCAGATGCTGGAACTGATCCGCGACGTGTTCGGCCTCTTCATCCCGCTCGTGACCGCCTTCTACGCCGCCCAGCTGGTGTGGCGCGAACGCGATGCGCGCGTGGCGCAGCTGTTCGACGTGCTGCCGGTGCCGGGCTGGCTGGCGCCCCTGTCAAAAACGCTGGCGCTGGTTGCCATCCAGGCGCTGCTGCTGTTCCTGGCCATGCTGTGCGCGATGCTGGGCCAGGTGTTCCGCGGCTGGTTCGCGCTCGAGCCCGGTTTGTATTTCCAGTATTTATTCACGCTCCTGTTGCCGCAATACGTGCTGCTGGCGGTGCTCTCGATCGCGGTGCAGGTGCTGTGCGCGCGCAAATACCTGGGCTATGCGGTGCTGGCGGCGATCCTGGTCGCCATCCTTGCCTGCCAGGGCCGCGGCATCGACCACCCGCTGCTGGGCGTGTTCCCGCAACTCGACTGGTCAAGCATGAACGGCTTCGGCCACCACCTGCTGCGCGAGCGCGTGCTGCAGCTGTACTGGGGCGGCGCGGCCCTGCTGCTGCTGGTGCTGTCGGTGGTGCTGTGGCCGCGCGGCGTCAACGCCGAACTGCGCAGCCGCTGGCGCATGGCGCGCCAGCAGCTGACGCTGCCGATCCTGGGCGCGCTAGGGGCCGGCCTGCTGCTGTTCGCGGGCAGCGGCGCCCTGCTCTGGTACGAGCTGGACGTGGCCGGCAACTACCGCATGACGCGGAGCATCGAAGCGGCCCGCGCCGGATACGAAGCGCGCTACCGGCACCTGGCAAGCCTGCCGCAGCCTGCCCTTGCGGCGGTGGCCCTGCGGATCGACATCCATCCGCGCACGCGCACGCTCGCCATCCAGGGGCGCTACGAACTCGAGAACCGGGGCCTGGTCGCGCTGGCGGACCTGATCCTGTACCAGGCGCCGGGAGCCGACCTCGTGGGACGCCCGTCGGCGCCGGCGCAACTGCTGGCGGCCGACCGTGCGCGCGGCTTCTTCCACTACCGGCTGGCGACGCCGCTGGCGCCAGGCGCGCGCATGGCCTTCGAGTTCGAGCTCAGCCAGGCGCCGGGCGGGCTGCTCGGCATCGGCAGCGACACCCTGGTCGCCGCCAACGCGACCTGGTTCACGCACGAGGCGCTGCCGCGCATCGGCTACCAGCGCGCGGTCGAGCTGGTCGATGCGCGCGACCGCCGCCGCCACGGCTTGCCTGCGCAGGACGCCGCCGCTGCCCCCCTTCCGGAGCGCATCGCGTTTTCGGCCCTGGTCAGCACCGCCGCCGACCAGATCGCGGTCGCACCCGGCGCGCTCGAACGCGAATGGATCGCGCGCGGGCGGCGCCACTTCCATTACCGCGCGGAGGCGCCGATCCTGGGCAACTACGCGATCGCCTCGAGCCGCTATGCGGTGCGCCACGAGCGCTGGCAGGACGTCGCCATCGACGCCTATTTCCAGCCGCAGCACGAGCGCAACGTCGACCGCCTGCTGCGCGGCGCCAGCGCCGTGCTCGACTACGGCACGCGCCACTTCGGCCCCTACGGCCTGCACGACCTGAGGCTGGTCGAGACGCCGCGCGCGGCAACGATGGCTGTTCGTCAGGCGCGCGCCTTTCCCGGCATGCTGGCGCTGCCCGAGGATGGCGCCTTCATCGCCCGCTTCGACCCGCGGGTCGATACCCCCTGGCGCCTCGGCGTCGACTATCCGTTCTACATGGGTGCGTGGACGACGGCGCGCCAGTGGTGGGGCCAGCAGCTGCCGGATGGGGTGCTGGCCGACAGCCTGGCCGAGTACACGGCGCTGATGGCGGTTCGGCGCAGCCTCGGCGCGCCCGCCATGCGGCGCTACCTGCGCCACGACCTGCACGCCTACCTGATGGGCCGCGCGCTGGCGACCGGCCGCGAACTGCCGCTGGCGCAGGCACCGGCCGCCGGCGAGCCCTGGCTGGGCCAGCGCAAGGGCGGCATGGCCTTGTACCTGCTGCAGGATGTGCTGGGGGAGGAACGGGTGAATACCATATTCAGGGACCTGTTGAGACGCAGCACCGCCGGCAGTGCGCCGACGATCGCCGACCTTGCCACCGCCCTGCGCGCCGCCGCCCCGCGCGACAAGGCCTACCTGGTGGACGACCTGTTCCATGCCATCGTCTTCTACGAGAACCGTGCCGACAGCGCCGTCGGCCGCCGGCGCGCCGATGGCAAGTACGAGGTGACGCTGCGCGCCAGCGCAGGCAAGCTGCGCGCCGGGGGACCGCTCGAGCAGGCGATGGCGCTGGCGGACACCATCGAATTCGGCGTCGACGACCGCGACGGCAGGCCCCTGCTGCGCGAGCGGCGCCTGGTGCGCGACGGGGGGCTGGTCCTGACTTTCGTGGTCGACGGCCGCCCGGCGCGCGCCGGCATCGATCCGGACTACAAGCTGATCGACAAGAAGCCCGCCGACAACATGGTAATGATCGACATCCGTTAAAACTCGCGTTATTATCGAGATACAATTATTAGTGAGGCCACCGATGTCTACCATGCTTGCCGAAGTTTGCGAAAAAATTCAGCTCCTGAATGCTGATGAAAGGCACGAAGTGCTACGCATACTGCTACAGGATGTGGACGGACTGGACGGCGCGGATGCCGATGAGGCGTGGCGCGAGGAAGTCATTCGCCGCGTGAAGGCGATCCGCAACGGCGAAGCCGCGATCCGCGCGCTGCAGGACTGGCAGGAGTGAGGCGCGGGGCGGCGCCTGGCGCTGCCATGTCGATGCAGGCCCGGTAGCGTCACAAACAGAACAGGTAACGAATAAAAAAACCGCAGCCCGAAGGCTGCGGTTTTTTTACGCCGCTACGAACTGCCTTACTTCTTGGCTGCGGGCGCGCGCTTGGCGGGCGCTTTCTTTGCAGCCGCCTTGGTGGCGGTTTTTGCAGCCGTTTTTGCAGCCGGCTTCTTCGCCACCTTGGTCGCCACGGCGACGCCCTCGCCGCCTTCGGCCTCGTCGCTGGCGCCAGCCTTGGGCTTGGCTCCCGCCTTGGCGCCCGGCTTGGCCTTGCGCTCCTCGAACTCGAAGCTGATCTTGCCGTCCTTCGCGCGCACCAGGAAGGCCTTGAACGGCCGGCGCGTGCGCTGCGACACGAAGCCCGGCATCAGGTCGGTCTTGCCTTCGTTGAGGAGCTTGGCCATCTGCTCGGGCAGGATTTCCTGTTGCAGGATGATGCGGCCGCTGCGGAAATCGCAGGTCTTCGGTTTGGCAACCTGGTTCTCGCAGACATAGGCCAGGCCCATCTCGTAGACGCCGGCGGCGCACTTCGGGCATGGGCCGAGCGGAGTCTGGCCGGTGAAGTCGACGCCCTCGCCGTCCTCGCCGCCTTCCTGGTCCTGGCCGAAATCGAATTCGAGCTTGAAGTTGTTGATGTCTTCGTCGCGCACGATGCGCAGGATCGCCGCGAACGGACGGCCCATCTTCGAGCGGAAGCCCTGCAGCGGACCGATGGTGCGCTTTTCCAGCAGCTCTTCGACTTCGGCGATCTCGAACTGGCGGCTGCCCGGCGTCTTGCTCATCGAGAAGTCGCACTTGGTGCAGGCGAAGCGGCGGTAGTTTTCCTTGACCACGCCGGCGCAGTTCGGGCACGGCGTGACCAGGGTCGCGTAATCGCCCGGGATGGTGTCGTTACTATATTCCTTGGCGCGCTTGACGATGATCTGGGTCATCTGGGCAATCTCGCGCATGAACTCTTCGCGCGAGATCTTGCCCTTCTCCATCTGCGACAGCTTGTATTCCCATTCGCCCGTCAGTTCCGGCGCCGTGAGTTCGTTCACGCCCAGGCCGCGCAGCAGCGTCATCAGCTGCGACGCTTTCGCCGTCGGGATCAGTTCGCGCCCTTCGCGGATCAGGTATTTCTCGTTGAGCAGGCCCTCGATGATGGCCGCGCGCGTCGCCGGCGTGCCGAGGCCCTTGCCCGCCATGGCGTCACGCAACTCGTCCGAGTCGAGCAACTTGCCCGCGCCTTCCATGGCCGACAGCAGCGTCGCCTCGCTGTAGCGCGCCGGCGGCTTGGTGACCAGGGCGTTGGCCGTGATCTTGTCGGTCAGGACCTTCTCCCCCTTGGCGACCGGGACCAGCGTGGCGCCGTCCTTGTCGTCGCCCGTGGTGTCCTTGCCGTAGACAGCCAGCCAGCCCGGGTTGGTCATGACCTTGCCTTCGGTCTTGAACTGGTGGCCCGACACTTCGGTGAAGCGGGTCGTGACCAGGAACTCGGCCGGCGGGAAGAAGACGGCCAGGAAACGGCGCGTGACCAAGTCATACAGCTTCTGCTCGGGCTCGCTCAGATTTTTGGGGGCGACGCCGGTCGGGATGATCGCGAAGTGGTCCGAGATCTTGGTGTTGTCGAAGATGCGCTTGTTCGGCTTGACCCAGCCGTTCTTGCTGACCTGCTTCGCGAACTGGTTGTAGTTGTTGGTGTCAGCCAGCGCCGTCATCGTTTCCTTGACGGTCTGGATGTAGTCTTCCGGCAGGTGGCGCGAATCGGTACGCGGGTAAGTCAGCACCTTGTGCTTTTCGTACAGCGCCTGGGCCAGGCCGAGCGTGTTCTTGGCCGAGAAGCCGAAGCGGCCGTTGGCCTCGCGCTGCAGGCTGGTCAGGTCGAACAGGGCCGGCGCCATCGAGGTGGTCGGCTTCGATTCCTCGGTGACGACGCCCTGCTTGCCGCGGCAGGCGGCGGCGATCGAATCGGCGGCTGCCTTGCTCCACAGGCGCTCGGCGCGCTTCTCGGGGTCGTTCTCGTCCTTCTTGAATTGTTGATCCAGCCAGCGCCCTTCGTAGACGCCGGCGGCGCAGACGAACTCGGCGCGCACTTCCCAGTAGTCGCGGGGAACGAACTTTTTAATTTTTTCTTCGCGCTCGACCACGATCGACAGGGTCGGCGTCTGCACGCGGCCGACGGTGGTCAGGTAGAAGCCGCCCTCTTTCGAGTTGAAGGCGGTCATCGCACGGGTGCCGTTGATGCCGATCAGCCAGTCCGCTTCCGAGCGGCAGCGCGCGGCATCGGCCAGCGGCAGCATTTCCTCGTCGCTGCGCAACTGCTTGAAACCCTCGCGGATGGCGTTGGCCGTCATCGACTGCAGCCACAGGCGCTTGACCGGCTGTTTCGCTTTCGCATTCTGGGCGATCAGGCGGAAGATCAGTTCCCCTTCGCGTCCGGCGTCACATGCGTTGATCAGGGTGGTGACATCCTTGCGCTTGATCAACTTGTTGAGCACTTTTAGGCGCGACTCGGTCTTCGCG
>JAQGLR010000226.1 GCA_028292765.1 Massilia sp.
ACAGGTTCAGCAGCACCGGGGTGATCGCCGGAATCTTGAACTGGCGCCAGGTGTTGAGCACCCCGCTGGCCAGCGCGACGAAGGCCATGCAGGCGATGTAGGGGAACATCATCCGGGTCATGACGACCGCGGCGTCGAAGGCGGCCGGCTCGCGCTGCAGCCCGCCGCCGATCCAGTAGATCAGGACCGGGGCGGCCAGCATGCCGGCGACGCTGGTCAGCACGGTCGCCCAGATCAGCACGGTCGCCACGTGGTCGACCAGGGTCTTGGTCGCCTCCTGGCCGTGTTTCGTCTTGTATTCGGTGATGATCGGCACGAAGGCCTGCGAGAACGCGCCTTCGGCAAACAGGCGCCGCAGCAGGTTGGGCAGGCGGAAGGCGATGTTGAAGGCGTCGGTGAAGTTGGAGGCGCCAAAGGCGGCTGCGAACAGGCTTTCGCGCAGCAGGCCGGTGACGCGGGACACCATGGTCATGCTGGAGATGGCAGCGAGGGTCTTGAGCAGATTCATGGGGCAAGATTATAGCTGTGCAATACCCCTCGCGCAGTTTCTGTCGTTGCAATAATCAAGAATGAATTGCCCGGATGGGAATCCTTCGCTATAATCGTGGGCTGTACTGAATTCTGTTAGCAGACACTGATGTTTGGCAGGCACTGGAATGGGCCAGTTTGACTCGCTACTGTTTGCAAACGCAACTTGACCCCGATTTAGGAAATTCCATGGCAAATACCGCACAAGCGCGCAAACGCGCTCGTCAAGCAGTTAAGCAAAACGCACACAACAGCGCTCAGCGTTCGACCCTGCGTACCGCAATCAAGGCCGTCCGCAAGGCCATCCAGGCTGGCGACAAAGCCGCAGCAACCAGCATCTTCCAGTCGTCGGTCTCGACCATCGACAGCATTGCTGACAAGAAAATTATCCACAAGAACAAGGCCGCTCGCCACAAGAGCCGCCTTGCTGCTGCCCTGAAAGCCCTGTCGGCCTAATTAGCCGGTTGGCGCGCGGCGATCCGCCGCGCAGGCAGTACAGTGGACGAAACCCGCCCGACTCCGGTCCTGGCGGGTTTTTCTGCTTTCGACGGGTGTGGCGCTCAATCAGCCGCGGGCCGACGTCCACTTCACACACCCGATCGCCAGCGCCGAATTGCTGACCAGGAAAGCACCGTGGCGGTAGAGCAGGGCAGTTTTGGCTTTGTCCCGCACGTCGAGCGCCCAGACGTCACCGGCCGGCGCCGCCCACAGGATGCGCCCATCGACCGCGTCGATGCCGGCGAACACCTGCGCCGGCGTGGTGCCCGGCTTGAAGAACACCATCAGCGTATCGGCATCCTGCGGCGGCAGCGCCGCGACCGGGCCGCCGACCAGTACCGCCAGCACCAGCGCGGCCACGCTCGGCTTGCCGCCGAGCGAGTCGGTGCCGCGCCACAGCCACCAGGCCAGCGCGACGAAGGCCACGCCGAAGACAAAGAACCACAGCAGGTCCCAAAGCAGCGGAGTGCTCGTGTCGAGGCGGATGCGGTGGATTCCGAGTATCCAGTGGAACAGCGCCGCATCGACGATATTCCAGACCCCGAAGCCGAAAGCGGCGCTGGACAGCAGCACGCGGTCGCCGGCAGCCACCGCGTCACGCACCTTCCACAGTTTCCAGAGGCCGAAGGCGGCGACCAGGTACATCAGCACGTGGAACAGGCCGTCGGCCAGGATCTGGACCTTGATGTCGCGGAAGGGCTCGCCCGGCACCAGCGAGAGCAGGTGGTGCCATTGCAGCACCTGGTGCAGCAGGATGCCGTCGAAGAATCCTCCCATGGCGAAACCGAGCAGGAAGCCGGCCCAGGCCAGCGAGCGCAGGTGGGGAATGGCGGAGGCATCGGACCGGCGGACGGCATTCATGGGTGCTCCTGTGGTTGTTGGGCCAGGGATGCTGAAATGCTATCGCGTTCCGTGCTTTGCGCGCGCCCGTCACGCCCCGCCCGCGGCTCCCAGCCTAAAGCTATAGCGCACAGTAAAATAGTGGTGCATAATGTGAAACGCCCGTCTTATGTCTTATAGAAGACTTCGACGCAGCAGGTCCGTGCCGGGCGGAATACGGCCTGCACCACCTGTCCATCGCGGCCCCAGGCGGGGTAGTATGATCGCTGCCGCGAACGAAGACAGGCGTCACTTATCTAGTTATATACATCGCGACCAAAAGCCGCGAGAACCGAGGAAAAAGCGCATGAGCAGTGATCCGACCATCATCTACACCCTGACCGACGAGGCGCCGCTGCTGGCGACCCACGCCTTCCTGCCAGTCGTCAGGACTTTCACCAAGCCAGCCGGCATCAAGGTCGAGCAGGCCGACATTTCGGTCGCCGCCCGTATCCTGGCAAGCTTCCCGGAAAACCTGACGCCGGAGCAGCGCGTGCCGGACGTCCTGGCCGAACTGGGCAAGAAGACGCTCGAGCCGGATGCGAACATCATCAAGCTGCCGAACATCAGCGCGTCGGTGGGCCAGCTGGTCACCGCGATCGAGGAATTGCAGGCCAAGGGCTACAACATCCCCGACTATCCGTCCGACCCGAAGACCGAAGAAGAAAAGTCGATCAAGGCACGCTACGGCAAGTGCATCGGCTCCTCCGTGAACCCGGTCCTGCGTGAAGGCAACTCGGACCGCCGCGCACCGCGCGCCGTGAAAGAGTACGCACGCAAGAACCCGCACTCGATGGCCGAATGGTCGCCAGCCTCGCGCACCCACGTGTCGCACATGACCGGCGGCGACTTCTACCACGGCGAAAAGTCGATGACCATCGACAGCGCGCGTGAAGTGCGCATGGAACTGATCACCAGGGGCGGCCAGGCGATCGTCCTGAAGCCGAAGGTCGCGCTGCAGGCCGGCGAGGTCATCGATTCGATGTTCATGAGCCGCAAGGCCCTGCTCGCGTTCTACGAAAAGCAGATCGAAGACGCGAAGCAGACGGGCGTGCTGTTCTCGCTGCACGTCAAGGCGACGATGATGAAGGTCTCGCACCCGATCGTCTTCGGCCACTGCGTGCGCATGTTCTACAAGGAAGCGTTCGAGAAGCACGCCGAACTGTTCG
>JAQGLR010000255.1 GCA_028292765.1 Massilia sp.
CTTCCGCGCCCGCACCACCGACGACGGCAACTACCTCCTGATCACGGCGACCAAGGGCACCGCCCACAAGTACCGCGTCTTCATCAAGGACCTCTCGAAGCCCGATTCGAAGGTCGTGCCGCTGATCGACAACTTCGAGGCCGCCTATGACTTCATCGACAACGTCGGCTCGACCTTCTATTTCAGCACCGACCGCAAGGCCCCGCGCCAGCGCATCGTCGCCATCGACGTGAACAAGCCGGCGGAGTCGAACTGGAAAGAGATCATTGGCGAATCGAAGGACACGCTGTCGAACGCCCACATCATCGGGAACCGCCTGGTCACCGAATACCTGAAGGATGCGCGCAGCGTCGTGCGCGTCAGCGACCTGAACGGCAAGCTGGTGCGCGAAATCGCGTTGCCGGGCATCGGGTCGGTCTCGGGCTTCACCGGCAAGCGCGCGGACAAGGAGACCTTCTTCTCGTTCACCGGCTTCACCACCCCGACGACCATCTACCGGATGGATATGCAGACCGGCAAGACCAGTGTCCTGCGCCAGCCGAAGGTCGACTTCGACCCGAACGCCTATGAAACCCGTCAGCAGTTCTTCACCAGCCGCGACGGCACCAGAGTGCCGATGTTCATCGTCTCGAAGAAGGGCATCAAGCTCGACGGCAGCAACCCGACCTACCTGTACGGCTACGGCGGCTTCAACATCTCGATGACGCCCGGCTTCTCGCCGGCCAACCTGGCGTGGATGGAAATGGGCGGCGTGTATGTCGTAGCCAACCTGCGCGGCGGCGGCGAATACGGCGAATCCTGGCACCAGGCCGGCACCAGGCTGCAAAAACAGAACGTGTTCGACGACTTCATCGGCGCGGCCGAATGGCTGGTGGCGAACAAGGTCACCTCGCCGGCGAAGCTGGCGATCGGCGGCGGCAGCAACGGCGGCCTCCTGGTGGGCGCGGCGATGACCCAGCGCCCCGACCTGTTCGGCGCGGCGATCCCGATGGTCGGCGTGATGGACATGCTGCGCTTCCACAAGTTCACCATCGGCTGGGCCTGGACCTCGGACTACGGCTCGGCCGACAACCCGGAAGAGTTCAAGGCCCTGGTGAAATACTCGCCGCTGCACAACCTGAAGCCTGGCACGGCCTACCCGGCGACGATGGTCACCACCGCCGACCACGACGACCGCGTGGTGCCCGCACACAGCTTCAAGTTCGCGGCCGCCGCCCAGGCCGCCCAGGCCGGCTGCAACCCGGTCCTGATCCGCATCGACGTCAAGGCCGGGCACGGCGCCGGCAAGCCGACCACGAAGCAGATCGAGGAAGTGGCGGATCGCTGGGGCTTCCTGGCGCGGGCCTTGAAGATGTAAACGCAGGAGGCGGCCTGTGGGCCGCCTGATGGGGTAGATGGGGCCGGTGGCGGATCGTCACCGGCCCATTTTCATTGTTGGCCGGGTTTCGTAGGGTGGGCAGGTCTCCTGCTCACGCGTTCAACCGGATGGTGTGGAATCGCGAAGCCACAACGCCAACACGGATTGAACGCGTGGACGGGGAACCCGTCCACCCTGGGTTCCTCCGGCGTCTGCTAACGGTGCACGACCACCAGCAGCGCCTTCGCCTCGGTCTTCCCCGCATTCCTCAGCACATGGTCCTGGTCCGCCGCATAGCGCGCGGTCCCGCCGGCCTTGACCTTGCGCTTTTCCAGCCCCACCTCGACCTCGAGCGAGCCGTTGAGCACCGTCAGATGCTCCCTGGTCCCCGGATCGTGGGCCTGGGAGGTGAGGGCGCCGCCCGGGGCCAGCGTCAACTCGTACCACTCGTACTGTCCGGCCAGCTCCATCGGGCCCAAAATACGTAATGTGTAGCCGGCGTGCGTACCGGGCAGGGTTGGCGTCTCGTGCGCGTCGAGCACGCGGATGGCTTCGACGTCGCGCGTTTCCGACGCCAGCAGCTCGCCGATCTGCACCCCGAGCGCATTCGCCAGACGCCAGGTGATGGCGATGGTAGGATTGGCCTTTTCGCGCTCGATCTGCGACAGCATCGACTTCGATACGCCCGCGATGCGTGACAGGTCCTCCAGCGTCAGGCCGCGCGCCAGGCGCAGGCGCTGCAAGGTGGCGCCGACTTCGGGCGGGGCGTTGTTGGTCGTGACCACGGTTTTCATCCTCAAGAGTGCCTGGTAATGGGTGGAGCGGGGTGGAGCGCCGGACCTTGCCAAGTTCAACAGGCCGGCGTACTATCCATTATATTGAATTTTGGTTCGAGATAGCGAAAATGCGGCGAGCCACTGAACTTTGCAAGGACCAGACGGTACAGTATAGGCCGTTCCAGGGTCAAGCCGGCAACCATTACCAGGAATCCACCATGAGCGAACAAGCGAAGAACGCGTTTTACACCGGTCTGCAGCAGAACCTCTCCACCCTGCGCGAGCAGGGCCTGTTCAAGCCGGAACGCGTGCTCGCTTCGCGCCAGGGCGCGCAGGTGCAGTCGGACGACGGCCGCACCCTGATCAACATGTGCGCGAATAACTACCTCGGCCTGTCGGGCGACCCGGAAACCCAGAAGGCGGCGGAAGCCGCGCTCCAGAAGTATGGGTATGGTCTCTCTTCGGTGCGTTTCATCTGCGGCACCCAGACCGTGCACAAGGAACTGGAAGCCGCGCTGTCGGCCTTCCTCGGCACCGAAGACACGATCCTGTACGCGGCGGCATTCGACGCCAACGGCGGCGTGTTCGAGCCGCTGTTCGACGAAAACGACGCCATCATCTCGGACGCCCTGAACCACGCTTCGATCATCGACGGCGTGCGCCTGTGCAAGGCGGCGCGCTACCGCTATGCCAACAACGACATGGCAGACCTCGAGAAGCAACTGCAGGCCGCAACCGAAGCGGGAAAGCGCCACAAGGTGATCGTCACCGACGGCGTGTTCTCGATGGACGGCACGATTGCGCAACTCGATAAAATCGTCGCGCTGGCGGAAAAATACGGCGCCCTGACCATGATCGACGAATCGCACGCCTCGGGCTTCATGGGCGCGACCGGCCGCGGCACGCACGAGCACTGCGGCGTGGTCGGCAAGATCGACATCATCACCGGCACCCTGGGCAAGGCCCTGGGCGGCGCGATGGGCGGCTTCACCTCCGGCCGCCGCGAAGTCATCGAAACGCTGCGCCAGAAGTCGCGTCCCTACCTGTTCTCGAACACGCTGGCGCCGATGATCGCCGGCGCCTCGCTGTCGGTGCTCGAGCGTATTTCGAAGTCGACCGAGTTGCGCGACCGCCTGATGGAGAACACCGCCTACTTCCGCAAGGAGATCGAGCGCATCGGCTTCACCATCAAGCCGGGCACGCACCCGGTGGTGCCGGTGATGCTGTTCGACGCGCCGGTGGCGCAGAAATTCGCGGCCCGCATGTTCGAACTGGGCGTGCTGCTGTCGGGCTTCTTCTACCCGGTGGTGCCGATGGGGCAGGCGCGCGTGCGCGTCCAGTTGTCGGCGGCGCATACCCGCGAGCAGCTCGACACCGTGCTGGCCGCTTTCGAACAGGCCGGGCGCGAGCTGGGCATCCTCAAGAATAATTAATACGCACCGGCTTTTTGGAACAAGAATATGGAACGCATCCTCATCATCGGCGCCAACGGCCAGATCGGCAGCGAGCTGGTCTCGGCACTCGCGGAACGACACGGCGCCGGCAACGTGCTCGCCACCGATATCGGCACGGCCAACGTCTACGGCGCCGCGCGCTATGCCCAGCTCGACGTGCTGGACAAGGAGCGCCTGGCTTCGGTCATCGCCGACGAAGGCGTCACCCAGGTCTACCAGCTCGCCGCGCTGCTGTCGGCCACCGGCGAAAAAGCGCCCCTGAAAGCCTGGACCCTGAACATGGATGGCCTGCTGAACATCCTCGAAGTCGCACGCGAACGGCTGGAAGCGGGCAAGCCGCTGAAAGTGTTCTGGCCATCGTCGATCGCCGCCTTCGGCCCGAACACGCCAAGCGAAAACACCCCGCAGTACACGGTGATGGACCCGACCACGATCTACGGCATCAGCAAACTGGCCGGCGAGCGCCTGTGCGAGTACTACCACAGCAAGTACGGCGTGGACGTGCGCAGCATCCGCTATCCCGGCATCATCAGCTTCAAGTCGCCACCGGGCGGCGGCACCACCGATTACGCGATCGCGATCTTCCACGCGGCCCTGAAGGGCGAGCCCTACGAGTGCTTCCTCGGCCCGGATACCACGCTGCCGATGATCTACATGCCCGACGCGATCCGCGCCACCATCGAACTGATGGACGCGCCGAGCGAGCAGGTTGCGATCCGCTCCTCGTACAACGTCGCCGGCGTGTCGTTCAGCCCGCGCGAACTGGCCGAAGCGATCACCCGCGCCGTCCCGGGATTCACCATTTCGTACAAGCCGGACAGCCGCCAGGCGATCGCCGACAGCTGGCCGAAGAGCCTGGACGACAGCCGCGCCACGCTCGACTGGGGCTGGAAGGCTAGCGTCGGCACCGCGGAGATGGTCGCCAGCATGCTCGAGAATATCGAGATCGGCGCCACCGCCTGAAATACACCATAAAAATACATACGGAGACGCCCCCCAGATGGACATGAGCGTATTTGATCTGTTCAAGATCGGCATCGGCCCATCGAGCTCGCACACCGTGGGCCCGATGGTGGCGGCGCGCCGTTTTTTGCTCGACTGCGTGCTCGAGTACGGCTCGCTCGATGAAGCCGTCGGCGTCGAAGCGCACCTGTATGGTTCGCTCGCACTGACGGGCGTCGGCCACGCCACCGACAAGGCGGTGATCCTCGGCCTGATGGGCGAGACCCCGCAGGGGATCGATCCCGGGAGCGTCGAGGACAAGCTGGCAGAAGCCGAACTCGATGGCGTGCTGCGCCTACTCGGCACGAAGGAAGTCCCGTTCGCCATGCGCACCGGGCTGGTGTGGCACAAGGGCTCGAGCCTGCCGGAACACCCGAACGGCATGCGCTTCGTGCTGCAACTGCGTGACGGCAGCGTCATCGAGCGCATCTTCTATTCGGTCGGCGGCGGCTTCATCACCGCTGCGGGCGAAGCCCAGCGCGCACCGGAAGTGGCTGCCGCGTCGTTGGCAACCCCGGTGCCGTTCCCGTTCAGCACCATGGTCGACCTGCTGGCCCATGGCCGCGAGCACGGCATCACGATCCCGCACATGCTGCGCGCGAACGAACTGGCGCGCATGACGGAAGCGGAACTCGACGCGGGCCTGGACAAGATCTGGCAGGTCATGTGCGACTGTATCGCGCACGGCCTGGTGACCGAGGGCCAGCTGCCGGGCGGCCTGAACGTCAAGCGCCGCGCCGCCACGCTGTGGAAGCAGGCGCACTGCGTCGAAGGCAAGCGCGTGAACGAACTGCCGCACGATTCGACCCACCAGGTGACGCTGTACGCGATGGCGGTCAACGAAGAAAATGCGGCCGGCGGCCGTGTGGTGACGGCGCCGACGAACGGCGCGGCCGGGATCATCCCGGCGGTCGTGCGTTACTACGCCGAAGACTGCCGCCCGACGAACGCCGTGCAGGGCATCCGCGATTTCCTGCTGACCTCGGCCGCGATCGGCATGCTGTGCAAGAAGAACGCATCGATCTCGGGCGCCGAAGTGGGCTGCCAGGGGGAAGTCGGCGTGGCCTGCGCGATGGCGGCGGCCGGCCTGGTGGCGGCGCTCGGCGGCTCGAACGAACAGATCGAGAACGCCGCCGAAATCGGCATCGAACACCACCTCGGCATGACCTGCGACCCGATCGGTGGCCTGGTGCAGATCCCGTGCATCGAGCGCAACGGCATGGGGGCGATCAAGGCGATCACGGCGGCCTCGCTGGCGCTCAAGGGCGACGGCACCCACTTCGTGAGCCTGGACAACGTCATCGAGACGATGCGCCAGACCGGGGCGGACATGCAGGTGAAGTACAAGGAAACCTCGCTGGGCGGCCTGGCGATCCACGTGGTGACGGTGAATCACGCGGCTTGCTGATCGGGTTTCGGCACAACAGGATTCCCGGCTCGCACTATAATAAAGATCCATCGCGAGCCCAACCGGATCATCGAACTGTATGCAATATCTGTCTACCCGCGCGACCAGCGCGTCCGCTTCCCGCAACCCGGAAACTTTCTCGACCATCCTGCTCGGCGGCCTGGCGCCCGACGGCGGCTTGTTCCTGCCGGCCGAGTACCCCCAGGTCACCCTCGAGGAACTGAGCGCCTGGCGCAGCCTCTCGTATGCCGATCTGGCCTACGAAATCCTGCGCAAATTCGCCACCGACATCCCGGACGCCGACTTGAAGGCGCTCACAGCCAAAACCTACACCCCCGAGGTCTACCGCAACGCGCGCAAGGGCGAGAACGCGGGCGAGATCACGCCGCTGCGCGTGCTGGAAGACGAGGGTGGAAATAAGCTGATCCTGCAGGCCCTGTCGAACGGCCCGACGCTGGCGTTCAAGGACATGGCCATGCAGTTGCTCGGCAACCTGTTCGAATACGCGCTGTCGAAGGACGGGGACGAACTGAATATTTTCGGCGCCACCTCCGGCGACACCGGCAGCGCCGCCGAATACGCGATGCGCGGCAAGCGCGGCGTGCGCGTCTTCATGCTGTCCCCGAGCGGGAAAATGAGCCCGTTCCAGACCGCGCAAATGTTCAGCCTGCAGGACCCGAACATCCTGAATATCGCCGTCGAAGGCGTGTTCGACGACTGCCAGGACCTGGTCAAGGCGGTATCGAACGACCTGTCCTTCAAGGCGCGCCACAAGATCGGCACCGTCAATTCGATCAACTGGGCGCGCGTGGTGGCCCAGGTCGTGTACTACTTCCGCGGCTATCTGGCGGCGACCACCAGTAACGATCAAAAGGTGTCGTTCACGGTCCCGTCGGGGAATTTCGGGAACATCTGCGCCGGCCACATCGCCCGCATGATGGGCCTGCAGATCGACAAGCTGGTCGTCGCCACCAACGAGAACGACGTGCTCGACGAATTCTTCCGCACCGGGGTCTACCGCGTGCGCAAGTCCGGCGAGACTTTCCATACCAGCAGCCCGTCGATGGACATTTCGAAGGCATCCAATTTCGAACGCTTCATCTTCGACCTCGTGGGGCGCGACAGCGAGCGCACGCACGCGCTGTTCCGCAAAGTCGACACACAGGGCGGTTTCGACCTGTCGGGCGCGCCCGGCGCGGACGGCGACGAGTTCCGGCGCGTCGGCGAATACGGTTTCGTCTCCGGCAAGTCGACCCACGCGGACCGCCTGGACACGATCCGCATGGCTTTTGACGACTACGGCATCACGGTCGACACCCACACCGCCGACGGCCTGAAAGTCGCGCGCGAGCACATGGCGCCTGGCGTGCCGATGATCGTGCTGGAGACCGCGCTGGCCGCGAAATTCAACGAGACGATCCGCGAGGCCCTGGGAATGGATGCCGAACGCCCGGCCGGCTTCGAGGACATCGAATCGCTGCCGCAGAAGTTCGTGCTGATGCGGCCGAATGTCGGGGAGATGAAGACCTTCATCGCCGCGCATACAGGATTGTGATCATGGCGGCCCCGAACGACAGACCCGCGCCGCGCCCGATGCTGTCGGTGCGCGAAGCACTCGACACCTTGCTCGCGGCAGCATGCCCGGTCCTCGAAGTCGAGCAGGTGCCGACCCTGGAGGCGAACGGCCGCGTGCTCGCCGTCGACGTAGCCTCGACCATCGACGTGCCGTCGAACGACAACACGCAGATGGACGGCTATGCCGTGCGCGCGGCGGACTGCAGGACGGATGACATGCGCGGCGGCGCGCTGCTGCGCGTGGCGCAGCGCATCCCGGCCGGCACGGTCGGCCAGCCGCTCGAACCCGGCACCGCCGCGCGCATTTTTACCGGCGCGATGATTCCCGAAGGGGCGGACGCGGTGGTGATGCAGGAACAGTGTGAAGTTCAGCCAGATCCGCAGGGCGACATGGTC
>JAQGLR010000274.1 GCA_028292765.1 Massilia sp.
TAGCCAACAATGCCATTCTGCGCTCGAGCTTGGCGTCGGTGAAATTGCGGTCGCTGCTGATGACAGCCTTGAACTTGCTGCCGTCGATCGCCACGACAGCGTCCGAGAACAGGTCCAGTTGCTGGCACACGACGACGAACTGCCGGCAGACCTTACCGATCGCCTTGCCCTTATCTTTTCGGAAGTTCGCTATCGTCTTGAAATCGGGTGCAAGGCGTCCGGTCAGCCACATCAGCTCGACGTTGCGCTGGGCCTCGCGCTCAAGGCGCCGGCTTGATTGAATACGGTTGAGGTAGCCGTAAATGTAGCGCTTGAGAAGCACGGCGGGGTGGTAAGCCGGCCGCCCCGTCTTTGCCGGATGTACGCGCCCGAATCCGAGGCTAGCGAGATCGAGTTCTTCGACGAAGACATCGACTACACGAACCGGATTATCCTCAGTCACATAATCGTCCAGAAGCTCAGGCAACAGCGCGCCTTGTCCGCGATCTTCGCCTTCGATAAAGCGCTTCATCTTGCACCTGTCTTGATGAGATACTGTGCAACGGCTTTCCTGGTCAAAATGATGAGCGCCCATCAGGACGCGGCCGCAATCGTCAGCGGAGACGCGGCCAATGCCATATTCTCCTGCATCAAAGTGACCGAAGCGAAGCTAGCACATGCGCATGGACGGATTGCACCTGCCATATTCCCGCTAATCGCTGTTACTTCCTTACCTCAACCGCAGCCAACTGTTTATTCTGCTCGTCCAGCCAAGTTTTCAGTGGCGCAAAATAGTCCAGCAGCGCGGTGCCGTCGATCTTGTCCTCGCCCGTGGCCGCCTTCAGCGCTTCCTGCCATGGCTTGCTCGCGCCCATTTCCAGGAGACTTTGCAACTTGGCGCCCGCCTTCTGGCTGCCATAGATCGAGCAGCGGTGCAGCGGCCCTGTGTAGCCGGCTTCCGCGCACAGGGAGCGGTGCAGCTGGAACTGCAGCAGATGGGCCAGAAAGTAGCGTGCGTACGGCACGTCGGCCGCCACGTGATACTTGGCACCGGCATCGAAACCGCCCGCGGCCATCGGCGCCGGGCGGCTCACGCCCATGTACTGCTCGCGCAACTGCCACCAAGTTTTGTCGTAGTCGTCCGGCTTGATCTTGCCGGCATACACATCCCAGCGCCATTTGTCGACTGAGTAGGCAAACGGCAGGAAGGCCACCTTGGACAGGGCCACCTGCAGCAGTTCGCCGATGTCGGCATTGGCCTCGGGCGCTTTGTCCATGAAGCCGAGCTGCTGGTAGTAGCTTGGCGTCATCGAGAGCGCGACCGTGTCGCCAATGGCTTCGTGGAAGCCATCGTTGGCGCCGGTCTGGAATAAGATCGGCTGCTTCTTGTAGGCCAGGAAGTAATAGATGTGGCCCAGCTCATGATGGATAATCTTGAAGTCTTCGGCGGTCCGCGTGATGCACATCTTCATGCGCACGTCGTCCAGGCGGTCCAGGCTCCAGGCCGATGCGTGGCACACCACGTCGCGGTCATGTGGCTTGGTCAGCAGGGAGCGGAGCCAGAAGCTCTCCGGCAGCTTCTGCATCCCGAGCGAGGTGTAGAAGCGCTCCGCGTACTGCGACATTTCCTTGGCCGAAGTCTTGCGCTCAACCAGCACCTTGCTCAAGTCGAAGCTGCTGGTGCCGGTAGCTGGCTTGAGCAGCGGATAGATGTGCTCCCAGTTCTGGCTCCACATATTGCCGAACAGGTGAGCCGGCACCGGCCCGCTGGCCGGGACCACGGCCGCGCCGTAGTTCTGGCGCAGCTTCAGGCGGGTGTAAGTGTGCAGCGAATCGTAAAGCGGCTTGACCTGCTGCCACATACGTTCCATCTCGGCGGCGAACTGCTCGGGCTTCATGTCGTACTGCGAGCGCCACAGGGCGCCGGTGTCGGCAAAGCCCATTTCGCGCGCGCCCTTGTTGGACAGAGCCACGTAGTCGATATAGGTCTGCTTGTAGGTCGGCGCCTGCTGGTGCCAACCGGTCCAGGCGTCTTTCAGCTTGGCGGGATCGCGGCTGGTGGCCAGGGTCTTTTCCAGATCGCCCAGCGCGAGGCAGGCATCCTTCGATTCGCTCGGGCAGTATTTGGCTTTGCCGTAGGCGCCCGACAGGGCGGCCTGCTTGCTGGCGTAGTCGGCGCGCTCCTTCGGATTCGACAGCATTAGGGTCAGCTGCAGCAGCTTGAGCTTGCGCGCCGCGTCATCCTTCAGCTTAAGGCCGTTGTAACGGCGCGCGGCCAAGGCTGCTTCGCCCTGCGCGGCCAGGGCCTTTTCCCCGAAATAGGCGGCAATTGTTTCGGTGTCGTCGGTGATGAAGTTGGCGCCGATCCATTGAGCGCGGACGTTGTTCTCGTACTCGTTGGCGAAGCGCGCTTCGGTGGCCGATAAAAACTTTTCGGCATCGGCCACAGTCGGTTTGACTTTCGGAGCGGCCAGCGTGCCGGTGGCCGCAGCGATCGCGGTAAGCGCGAAAACTGCGGCGACGCGGGATGGGCGTGGTAATTTCAAGGTTGTCTCCTTCGATTGAACGGGCCTGCTTTGTTATACAAAGTCTACGACAATATATTGAAGCGCTGCCGTTGCAGGGAAGATTTCGGCCGGTTCAGCCTCATGCCTGGCGGACTGGCGGACTGGCGAACGACGATGTGAAAGCGTCGCTGCGGGCGTCTCAGCGGCGCTAAAGCACTGGCGGCGGCCGCGACCAGCAACTCAACGCGCTTGCTGGCCACCCGGTGACGCAAAAATGCCACTACTTGTGAAGTAAAAATGCCATTTGCCTGTTGAGTCAATCCCGGCTGCGAGACACAAGCTCGAAGGACCGTTTTCGACCTATTGTGGTGAAAAACTCGGCTAAGTTGAAGGCTGGATGGAAACCCTGCCAGGCTCGACTAATCAAAACGGCCGCTATTCAACGATCTCGAAGATGTTGGACCTTTGGGACATTCTAAAACCGTTGCCGTCCGACTTTTTCACCGCAATAGCCCCAAAGCGGGGGGGGAGCCCATATACGGACATGGATAACTTTTCAAATTTGCTTCGTGATCGTCCATACGATCGGTTCGGTTGCATGTGGCCGACGACTTGTGATGTCTGTACGGATCGCGGTTGCTGTTCCGAGATCAGCAGTTCTCAATGCGAGGGGAATTTTCACTCTCTGTACCCATGGTGTTGAAGATTCACTGATACGTTTCCAACTCAGGTACATGAACCGTGCTGCAGGTGTGCCATGAACAAATGGGCCGAAGAAGTCAATATTGTCTTCTCCCTTGTTGCGTACCCGGATCAGACACTCAAATTCGAAAGAGTCGTCACGCATGCGCAAGGCTTCATGGACGCATTGGTCCTGCCACAATCCCGCTCTGCTATCGTGTGCGCACTTGTGCATGCGACAATACGCGCCCGGCCGAAACCTCCGTATTCGGCTCCTTCCATTTACCCGTAACAAGAGGCTCCAATATGTTCAAGAAAATCGCCGTAGCAGTTGCCCTGGTCGCCGCATCCGCAACCGCTTTCGCCCAACAACAAGCGCCATCGTTCTACGCCGGTATCGCCGGTACCTCCACCGAGATCGACGGTTTCGACCGCGAAAGCGGCTATGGCGCCTTCTTCGGCTACAAGTTCAACCAGAGCATCGCGATCGAAGGCGGCTACTACCGCGTCGCCGATACCGAATACCGTGCGGGCGCCCTGCGCGCCGACGTGACGCTCGATCAGGTCGATATCTCGGTGATCGGTACCCTGCCGCTGAGCAACGGCTTCGACGTGTACGGCCGCCTGGGCTACGCCCGCATCGAAGCCGAAGCCGACGTCTCCGGCTACACCGGCAAGGAACACGACTCGAACGCCCTGTATGGCCTGGGCCTGGGCTACACCTTCTCGCCGGTCGTCCATGGCCGCCTCGAAGTGCAACGGCCTGCCAGCGATACCACCAAGATCGTCGCCGGCGTGTCGTACAAGTTCTAAGCACCGCAAAAGCAGCGGCAAGGACAGTGGCAAAAAACCAGGATGCGGCGCATCCTGGTTTTTTTTCGCCCCGGCGAAACGTGGTGGGCGGTTCCAGCTTGGAACGCCGACAAGCTATAATGCCAAGCTTCACGGCGCCGGCCTTCCCCGGCGCACCAGACCCGACTGGCAAACCATACAGATGCTTGTTCCGCTTTCACGCATTCGATCCACCCGCTTCGTCATGGTTTGCATCCTGACGATCGCGATGGTCTTTGCGCACTGGCAGGGCCTGTCGCACCGGATCGCGCACGCGGCGCAATACCCGTCGGCTGCCTCGAACAGCCTCGCCGCCAGCACACCCGCTGGTTCCCACCAGAAGGCACTGCAGCATTCCTGCCTGGCCTACGACGCGGCCACGGTCGCGCCTGCCCTGCAGACCCCCGGCTGCAGCGCCGGCATCCTGCCGGGCGGCCGGGTACTGGCCCAATGGGCCGCATTCGACTCCTGGGATGCACCCTTCACGCCTTACTTCTCGTCCCGCGCTCCACCGCTCGCCTGACTGCCCTGACTTCCTGACCCGCTTGCGCCGGCACGCCCGCACACGCGCGTTCGCCCAATTTTTTTAGGAAATATCATGCACGTCCAGCGTACTCTCCTGGCGAGCGCGGTCCTGACCGCCCTCGCACCACTCTCGTTTGCCCAGACCCAGGCCCCGACCACAACCGGGCCGATTGCAACCGTCGTCGTTACCGCTACCCCGTTCAACGCTTCCGAAGGCGACCAGATCCTGACCCCGGCTAAAGTGCTGGCCGGCGACGAGCTGCGCAGCAAACTCGGCAGTTCCCTCGGCGAGACCTTGTCGAACGAACTCGGCGTATCCGCATCGGCCTTTGGCGCCGGCGCGTCGCGCCCGATCATCCGCGGCCTCGAAGGCAACCGCGTCAAGGTGCTGGAAAACGGCATGGCCGTGTCCGACCTGTCGGGCCTGTCGAACGACCATGCGGTGAGCGGCGAGGCCGCCACCGCGCGCCAGATCGAGATCCTGCGCGGTCCGGCCGCCCTGCTCTACGGCTCGGGCGCCATCGGCGGCCTGGTCAACGTGGTCAACGAGCGCATCCCGACCGAACACCACGAGCATTCGACCGGCGTGGCCGAAGCACGCTACAACAGCGTCGACCACGGCCGCTCGGTATCGTTCTCGGGCGATACGTCGGCCGGCAAGGTGGCGCTCCACCTCGACGGCAGCGGCCGCGACGCCGGCGACTATCACATTCCCGGCGCACCGACGGGGGACACCCTGCCGAATTCCGCGCTGCGCCAGCACACGCTCGGCGCCGGCGCCTCGTATATTGGCGAACGCGGCCATGTTGGCGCCTCGGTCAGCTCGCTGAAGAAACAGTACGGCATCCCGGGCGGCGAAGGTGCGCAGATCGACCTCGACCAGACCCGCTACGACATCGACAGCCAGCTCGGCGCACCGCTGCCCGGCTTCGAGCAGCTGCGCTTCAAGGTCGGCTACAGCGACTACGGCCACGTCGAACTCAACGCCGAAGGGGGACCGGAGACGGTGTTTTCGAACCGCGCGCTGGAAACGCGCCTCGAGATGAAGCACAAGCCGGTCGCCGGCTGGTCCGGCAGCTTCGGCGTCCAGACCGAGCACGCGCGTTTTTCGGGCCTGTCCGCCGAGAGCGGCGAAGCGGCGACGGTGCCGACGACGGTATCAAGCACCCACGCCGCCTTCCTCGTCGAAGAGCGCGACTTCGGCGTCGCACGCGTGAACGCCGGCGTGCGCGTCGAATCGGTGAAGCGCGAACCCGAAGGGGCCAACCCTCCACCGCGCCGCAGTTTCGACCTGCTGTCGTACTCGGCGGGCGCGATCCTGCCCCTGGCCCCGGGTTATACCGTCGGCCTGACGGCATCCGTGGCGCAGCGTGCGCCGGCCGCCGACGAGCTGTATTCCGGCGGCCCGCACGAGTCGACCATGACCTTCGACATCGGCAACCCGAACTTCAGGAAGGAAACCTCGCGCAACATCGAGCTGTCCTTCCGCAAGACGACCGGGCTGGTGCGCTGGCAGGCGAACCTGTTCCAGAACCGCGTGCGCGACTTCATCTACGGCGAAGTGAGCGACACCCTGCTCGACGACGAAGGCAATCCGCATGGTGAACTGAGCGAGCTGCGCGAACGCATCTTCCGCCAGGCCGACGCGACCATCCGTGGGGTCGAGGCCGAGATCAGCTACAACCAGCACCGCGAAGGCCTGTCGCTGCGGGCGTTCGGCGACATGTCGCGCGGCTGGCTCGACGACGCCGGCAGCCTGCCGCTGCAGCCCGCCAAACGCCTCGGCGCGGAAGCCGGCTACAAGCGCGGCGCGCTGCGCGGCGGGGTGTCGCTGCTGCACGCGCTGAAGCAGGAGCGCCTGGCGGCCTTCGAGTCGACCCCGACCCCGGCCTACACCCAGCTCGACGCGAACCTGTCGTACACCCAGCGCTTCCAGCACACCGACATGACCTGGTTCGTCATCGCCAGGAACCTGCTGGATGAGGAAATCCGGGTGTCGACCTCGGTCCTGAAGGACATCGCCCCGCTGCCGGGACGCAATATCACGGTGGGCGTGCGCGCGGCGTTTTAAGACCCCGGGAAGCCGGGCATCGCACCCGGCTGGCCTCTCCCGAATTGTGAATTTCACCAGGCCATGCCATAATAGTTCCACGAGGCAATATTCCCGCCATCAAAAATAATCGCATTAAGGTTCCAGGCATGTTCAGGAAATTCGCAGTTGCAGCAGCCGTGGTCATCGCATCGTCGTCGGCGTTCGCCGCGGAAGCACCAGCCGTGTACGCCGGCCTGAATGTCAGCTCTTCGGAGCTGGACGGCTTTGATGGCAAGGAAAACGGTTTCGGCGGCTTCGTCGGCTACAAAATCAACCAGAACTTCGCCATCGAAGGCGGCTACCACAGCCTGGCTGATGGCGAGGAAGACGGCACCAGGGTCCGTTTCACCCAGACCGAAATCTCGGCCATCGGCACCCTGCCGCTGAGCAACGGCTTCAGCGTCTACGGCCGTCTCGGCTACAACGACCTGAAGGCCAAGGTCAGCGGCGGCGGTGAATCGGTCACCGTCGGCATCGACGACGGCGTCGTCTACGGTGCTGGCCTGGGCTATGCTTTCTCGCCGGTCGTCAGCGGCCGCGTCGAAGTGCAGAAGCCGCACAGCGACCTGACCAAGATCACCGCAGGCGTCGTGTTCAACTTCTGATGCCCCACTCACCGCCGGCGCTGCCGGCGTGAATGCGAAACCCGGACTGCGCAGGCAGTCCGGGTTTTTTCTTGCCCGCGCCTGCCTTGCTGATGGCTGTACAATTGTGCAACATTACCAAGCCAGGCCCGCCATGCCGACTGCCGCACGCATTCTCGTCATCTACGCCCATCCCGCGCCGCACCGCTCGCGCATCAACCGCAGGCTGGCCGAGGCCGCCGGTTCGCTGGATGGCGTGCTGGTGCACGACCTGTACGAGACCTATCCCGACTTTTTCATCGACGTCGCGCGCGAGCAGGCGCTGCTCGAGCAGGCCGAACTGGTCGTCTTCCTGCACCCGATCCGCTGGTACAGCATGCCGTCCCTGCTGAAGGAATGGGTCGACAGCGTGCTGCTGCCCGGCTGGGCCTACGGCCCCGGCGTGACGACGCTGCGCGGCAAGGGCTACTGGCTGGCCGTGACCACCGGCAGTCCCGAAGAAACGTATCAAACCGATGCGCGCCACGGCCATCCTTTCGAGGCCTTCCTGCCGCCGTTCGAGCAGACCGCGCGCCTGTGCGGGATGCAGTGGTGGCCGCCGCACATCCTGCATGGGGCGAATGGCGCCTCGAACGAGGCCGTCGACACCCACGTCGCGGCCTTCCGCGCGCGGCTCGAACAATTCCTGGACACCACCCGGAGGGCAAGCGCACATGGAATCTAGCCTGCTGTCGAACGCCGTCGTCTACCTTGCCGCCGCCGTCGTCGCGGTGCCGCTGGCCAAGCGCCTCGGGCTCGGCGCCGTGCTCGGCTACCTGCTGGCGGGGATGGCGATCGGTCCCTGGGGCCTGGGCCTGATCCGCGAGGTCGAGGACATCCTCCACTTCTCGGAATTCGGCGTGGTGCTGCTGCTGTTCCTGATCGGCCTCGAACTCGAGCCCGACCGCCTGTGGTCGATGCGCCGCCCGATCTTCGGCTGGGGCAGCGCGCAGGTCGCGGGCGTGACGGCCGCCCTGTTCGCGGCCGCGCTGGCGGCCGGCATCGACTGGAAAGTGGCGCTGGTCGCCTCCCTCGCGCTGTCGCTGTCGTCGACCGCGATCGCGCTGTCCACCCTGGGCGAACGCAACCTGATGGCCACGCCCGCCGGCCAGGCCGGCTTCGCCCTGCTGCTGTTCCAGGACATCGCCGCGATCCCGATGATCGCGCTGGTGCCGCTGCTGGGCGTGGCGGCGGCCGAGAGCGCCGGCGGCGACGGCTGGATCGGCGCCGCGCGCCTGGCCGCCGTCATCATCGGCCTCGTGGTCGGCGGGCGCTACCTGGTACGCCCGGCCCTGCGCATCATCGCCAAATCGGGCATGCGCGAAATCTTCACCGCCTTCGCGCTGCTGCTGGTCATCGCAATTTCGCTGCTGATGCAATGGGTCGGCATGTCGATGGCGCTGGGCGCCTTCATGGCCGGCGTGCTGCTCGCCGATTCCGAATACCGCCACGCGCTGGAAACCGACCTGGAGCCGTTCAAGGGCCTGCTGCTCGGGCTGTTCTTCATCGCGGTGGGCATGTCGGTCGACTTCGGCGTGTTCCTGTCCAGGCCCTGGCTGATCCTGGGCCTGGTGGCCGGCTTCCTGGCCATCAAGCTGGCGGTGCTGTTCGCCTTGTCCTTCCTTTTCGGGATCGCACGCGGGCAGCGCTGGCTGTTCGCCTTCCTGCTGGCGCAGGGCGGGGAATTCGCCTTCGTGGTGTTCGGCGCCGCCGCCACGGCGCGTGTGTTCACGCCGGAAGTGGGCTCGATCCTGGTGGCGACCGTGGCGCTGTCGATGGTGGCGACACCGCTGCTGCTGCTGCTGCACGACAAGGTGCTCGAGCCGCGCTACCACGGGCAGGACAAGCGCGAGGCGGACGCCATCGATGCCGGCGAAGGCCACGTCATCATCGCCGGCTTCGGGCGCTTCGGCCAGATCGTCGGGCGCCTCCTGCACGCCAACCGTTTTAAATTGACGGTGCTCGACCACGATCCGGACCAGGTCGAACTGCTGCGCGGCTTCGGCTTCAAGGTGTTCTATGGCGACGCCACCCGCGTCGACCTGCTGCACGCGGCGGGCGCGGCCAGGGCGCGCGCGCTGGTGCTGGCGATCGACGACATCGAGGACAGCCTGGCCCTGGCCGACGCGGTGCGCGAGCATTTCCCCGCCCTGCCGATCCTGGCGCGGGCGCGCAACGTCACCCATTACTACCAGCTGATGGACCGCGGCGTGACGGTGATCGAGCGCGAAACCTTCGAGTCGGCCCTGCAGCTCGGCCGCCGCGTGCTGTGCCAGCTCGGCTACGGCGCCTACCGGGCGCGCGAGGCCACGCTCAAGTTCCGCGAGCATAACAAGGCCACCGTCGACGCCGTCTACCCGTTCTACAAGGACCGCGAACAGTATGTGTCGATGGCCAAGCGCGCGCGCGACGAATTGAACCAGATGTTCGCGCGCGACCAGAAGCGCTACGACAACGAGGCGGACGGAGGCTGGGACTGATGGGAGGCCGCCGCCCGGCGAACCCCCGTTATGCCGTCCGTTCGGGCTTCACCGGCCGCGCCAGCACCATCCCGAGGCGCATTGCCGTCGCCGTCACGTCCGCCAGCGGCGGCTGGTAGCCGGCGCCGATCCAGCGCAGCGCGATGTGCATCACGCCGCCGACGACGCCGGCCTGCAGCAGTTCGTCGGCGGGGTGATCGACGGCGCCGCGCGGCGCCAGCAGGCCCGCCACTTCGGCGCCGATCACCCGCAGCGAGCAATCGAAGGCCTTGTCGACCTCGCGGCTGACGCCCCGGATCTCGACCAGGAACACGCGCGCCGATGCCGGCTCGCGCTGCAGCGCGCCGAAATACGCTTCCAGCATCGCCCGGGCCCGCGCCACGCGCCCGCGGCCAGCCGTGCGCGCGGCCGCCGTGATCACGTCGAACACGGCATAGGTGACGGCGTTGAAGGAGGCCACCAGCAGCGCTTCGCTGTTCTCGAAGGACTCGTAGAAATAGCGTTCGGTCAGGCCCGCCGCCTCGCACACGGCCTTGACCGTCGCATGCCGATAGCCGCGCTCGCCGTACACCGCGATCGCGGCGGCGATCAGCTTCTCGCGCCGCTGGGCCCGGCGCTCGTCGGGGGAGACGCCACGGTAGGCGCGCGGCGAGTGGAGATCTGGGGTCATGTCTGGGGTCATCGCGCCATTCTGACATACTTGCTTGTCAGATAGAAAGTGACAATGTACAGTGTCAATAAACTAAGAACACATCATAAGAGACCTCATGCTTTCCTCCCTTTCCGCAAACGCGAACGCGAAGGCGGCGGCGGACGACTCCGCGCTTGCCGGCGCGCTTCCCGACACCATCCTGGACGTCCTGATCGTCGGCGCCGGCCTGTCCGGCATCGGCGCCGCGGCACAGCTGGCGGAGCGCTGCCCCGATAAGCGCTACGCCATCCTCGAAACGCGCGCCGCCATCGGCGGCACCTGGGACCTGTTCCGCTACCCCGGCATCCGCTCCGACTCCGATATGTACACGCTCGGCTACGCCTTCAAGCCGTGGACGGGGGCGAAGGCCATCGCCGACGGCCCGGCCATCCTTGCCTATATCCGGGAGACGGCGCGCGACAAGGGCATCGAGGCGCACATACGCTTCGGCCACAAGGTAGTGCGTGCGTCGTGGTCGAGCCTCGAGGCCCTGTGGACGGTCGACGCCGAACAGCCGGACGGTACGCTGCGCAGCGTGCGCGCCCGTTTCCTGCACATGTGCAGCGGCTACTACAGCTACGACCACGCCTGGCGCCCCTTTTTTCCCGACGAGGGCCGCTACCAGGGCCGCATCGTGCAGCCCCAGTTCTGGCCGCAGGATCTCGACTATGCGGGCAAGCGCGTCGTCGTGATCGGCAGCGGCGCCACCGCCGTGACGCTGGTGCCGGCCATGGCGCAGGCCGCAGCCCACGTGACGATGCTGCAGCGCTCGCCCACCTATGTGGTGTCGCGCCCGTCCGAATACCGGTTTGCGCGGCGCCTGCAAGCGCGCCTGCCGCCAAAGCTGGCTTACTGGGCCACGCGCTGGCGCGTGATCCTGGAATCCATGCTGCTGTACCGGATCGCGCGCAGCAAACCCGACCTGGCGAAACGGAAGATCGTGCAGATGGCCGCGCACCGGCTCGGGAAGGACTATGACGTCGCCACCCATTTCACGCCGAACTACAAGCCCTGGGACCAGCGCGTCTGCGTCGTGCCCGACGGCGACCTGTTCCGCGCGATCCGCGAGGGCCGGGCCGAGGTGGTCACCGACCACGTCAGCCGCTTCACCGAGCGCGGCATCCTGCTCCAGTCCGGGCGCGAGCTCGAGGCCGACGTGGTCGTGATGGCGACCGGCCTGTCCCTGTCGGTCCTCGGCGGCGCCCGGATCCTGGTCGACGGCAAGGTGTTCCACCCAAGCGAGGCCATGTCGTACAAGGGCATGATGTTGAGCGACCTGCCGAACAGCGTGATGACCTTCGGCTACACCAACGCCTCATGGACCCTGAAAGCCGACCTCACCGCCGCCTGGGCCTGCCGCCTGCTGAAGCACATGGACCGCAAGGGCCACCGGATCGCCGTCGTGCGGCGCGAAGTTGGCGTCGAGCCCGAGCCCTTCCTCAGCTTCACGTCCAGCTATGTGCAGCGTGCCGCCAGCCTGCTGCCGAAGCAGGGCTCGCGGCGCCCGTGGCAGGTCTACCAGAACTACCTGCAAGACATGTTCACCATCCGCTTCGGCCGTATCGCCGATGGCGTGATTCGCTTTGGAACCGAAGGAAAGCTGCCATGAAAGTCTCGAACCGGGTTGCCGTGATTACCGGCGCCGGCAGCGGCATCGGCCGCGCCACCGCACTGGCGCTCGCCCGCCGCAGTTGCCACCTCGCGCTCGCCGACATCGACCGCTCCGGCCTGAAGGACACGGCGCGGATGCTCGCCAGACTCGGCGTGCGCGTCACCACGCACGTCCTCGACGTGGCCGACCGCGACGCGGTGCGCGCCTTGCCGGGGGCGGTGCATGACGCCCACCAGCGCGTCGACATCCTGATGAACAATGCCGGCGTGGCCCTCGGCGGCACCTTCGAGCAGGTCAGCGAGGAAGATTTCGACTGGCTGTTCGACATCAATTTCAACGGCGTGGTACGCATGACGCGCGCCTTCCTGCCCATCCTGCGCCAGAGCGACGACGCGCGCGTGGTCAACCTGTCGAGCATCTACGGCATCGTCTCGCCGCCGGGACAAAGCGCCTACTCGGCCAGCAAATTCGCGGTGCGCGGCTTCTCGAACGCGTTGCGCCACGAACTCGAGGGCAGCAGCGTCGGCGTCACCGTCGTGCACCCGGGCGGCGTCGCCACCTCGATCGCCCGCAATGCCCGCGTGCCGCGGGGCGCGCCGATCGAGGAGATCGAGCGTGGGCGCAAGGTGGCGGAAAAGCTGCTGCGCCTGGCGCCGGAGGCGGCCGGGGAAATCATCGCGCGCGGCATCGAGCGCCGCCAGGCACGTATCCTCGTCGGTAACGACGCCCGGGTGGTGTCGATCCTGGAACGCCTCTCGCCGGTCCATTACTGGCGCTACCTGAAGGGAGTCACCGCGCGATGAATGTGTTCTTCTTCATACTGGCCGCACTGGCGCTGGTGCTGGCAGCCCTGGCCTGGTTTACGCACCGTACCGCGCGCCGCATCGGGCAGTTCCTGCCGCCGCAGGGCCGGTTTGTCGATGTGGCCGGGGCGCGGCTGCATGTACGCGAATGGGGCAGCGAATCGGGCAGCGAATCGGGCAACAAGCCTGCACTGCTGCTGGTCCACGGGCTGTGCGGCCAGATGGCCCATTTCGACTATGGCGTCGCCGAAGAATTGTCCCGGCGTTTTCGCGTGGTGGCGGTCGACCGTCCCGGTTCCGGCCACTCGCTGCGCGCGCCCGGCGCCGCTGCCGACGTGTCGGTCCAGGCCGCGGCGCTGGCCGCCCTTGTCAAGGAACTGGGCCTCGAGCGGCCCACGGTGGTCGGCCACTCGCTCGGCGGGGCGGTTGCGCTGGCCCTGGCGATCGAGCATCCCGCCTCGGTCGGGGCGCTGGCGCTGGTGGCGCCGCTGACCCATGCGCCCGCGGCCCCGCACCCGGTGTTCCGGGCGCTGAAGATCTCGAACCGGCCGCTGCGCGCGCTGTTCGCGCATACGCTGGCGACACCCGCCGCCATCGCCCTCAGCAAGAAGGCGCTGGCGGCCGTGTTCGCACCGGAAGCGGCGCCGCGCGACTTCGCGGTCAAGGGCGGCGGCCTGCTCGGCCTGCGCCCGGCGCCGTTCCTGGCGGCGTCCTGCGACATGCAGGCCGTTCCCCCGCACATCCCGCTGATCGAGGCCCGCTATGGCGAGCTCACGCTGCCGGTGGGCATCCTCTACGGCCGCCAGGACGCTCTCCTCGACTGGCGCGAAAATGGCCAGGGCCTGGCCGACAGGGCTCCGGGCGCCTGGCTGGAACTGGTCGACGGCGGCCACATGCTGCCGGTGACACAGCCCGGCGTCACGGCGGCGTTCGTGGAGCGGGTGGCGCAGCGCGCCGCCGCCGGGCGGGCCTGAAAGCCGGCGCCATGCGACGCCGGCGCGCCAAAGCCAGTATCATCCTGAATCGAGCACGACCCGGCCTCCCCTGGCCGGGCTGCGGCATGTCAGGCATTGGAGTGAAGTATGGTTGTAGTACAGGTCGCAGCAAAGGTCGTAGCAACACATAGCGGCAAGTTCCATGCAGATGACGCGTGGGCGGTCGCCGTCCTCGACATTTTGTATCCCGGCTGCGAGATCGTGCGTACGCGCGATCCGGCCACCATCGAAGCGGCGGATTTCGCGATCGACGTGGGCGGCATCTGGGACCCGGCCACGGGCCGCTTCGACCACCATCAAAAAGGCTTCAGCGGCGCGCGCCAGAGCGGCGTACCCTACGCCAGCGCGGGCCTGGTCTGGCGCGAGTACGGCGCGCACTGCGTCGCCGCCCTGGCCCTGGAGCACACCGGGCACCAGCTCAGCGGCGACAGCGCCCAGCAGCTCGCGTATGCGATCGACGCCGACATCGTGCAATACCTCGACCTGTCGGACGTGGGCGCGGCGAAGAACGCGCCGGGCGGCTACGGCCTGTCGGCGGTGGTCTCGGGTTTCAACCCGAACTGGCTCGACGAGCAGCGCATGGGCTATGGCGAGGCCACCGAAGCGTACCGGCTCGCGCAGTTCCGCAAGGCGATGGCCTTACTCAGCGACATCATGGTCAATTCGGTCAAGTACCGGGTCGGCGCCATGCTCGCCCTCGAGCAGGTGCGCGGCGCCGAGCTGCTCGAAGACGGCCGCGTCCTGTTCCTGAAAAATGCCGCGCTGCCCTGGACGGCCGTGGTGCGCAAGGAGATGCCGAAGGTGCTGTTCGTGATCAGCCACAGCATCGCGGAACAACGCTACCTGATCCATACGGTGCCGGTCAGCGCCGAAACCTTCGATGCCAGGGCCGACCTGCCGGCGCCGTGGGCCGGCCTGCGCGACGCCGACCTGGCCGAGGTGACCGGCGTGCCGGATGCGACCTTCTGCCACAACGGCCGCTTCATCGCGGCGGCGAAATCCTACGAGGGAATTCGCGAGCTGGCGCAGCAGGCGCTGCGGGCCGTGGAAGACACGGCGGCGCTGGGCTAGGCAGCCCGCTTTCCGGTCTCCCGCGCCGTGAGCGACGCGGGCGGCCCGCGTGTGTCTGCCCGTCCTTCCCTCACTCATCGGCTGTAACACTTTATTCCTTATGTTTTCGATCATCCTGAACATCGTCGGCTCCCTGATGCATTTCTACGTCGCGCACCGCCTGTACCGGCTGGGTCCGGTCCGCGCACGCGTGCCCGCCAGGGCCTGGTGGCTCGGCGCCCTGCTCGTCTGGATCGTCTACCTGGCGGGCGTTCGGCTGGGCGACGAAGCGCTCGACTGGCGCTGGTGGCCCGGACAGTTCGCGCTGACCTGGCTCGGCATGCTGTTCGTGATGACGCTCAGCCTGCTGGTCGCCGACCTCGTCACCGGCTTCGGACTGTGGTGGCGCGAGCGCGCAGCGCGCCTGCTCGGCCTTGCCGCGCTGGTCGGCGCGTGCGTGAGCGCCTATGCGATCTACCAGGCCGTGCGCGCCCCGGCGGTCAGCGAATACGAGATCGTCATGCAGGATTTGCCGGCGAAACTCGACGGCACCGTGCTGGTGATGGTGACCGACCTGCACCTGGGCGCCCAGCGCAGGTCAGGCTGGCTGGAGCAACGCGTGGAGCAGATCAACGCACTGGCGCCGAGCGCCGTGGTGATGGTCGGCGACCAGGTCGAGGACAATCCGGTCGGCGAAGCGCGCCTGGCGGGCGTGCTGCGCGGGTTCAGGGCGCCGCTGGGCGTGTGGGCCGCGACCGGCAACCACGAGTACTACGGCGACGCCGAGACCACGATCGCCGAGTTCGAGGCGGGCGGCGTGCGCTGGCTGCGCGACGCCAGCGTCGAGCTCGCGCCGGGCCTGGTGCTGGCCGGGATCGACGACGTCGGCCGCGGCATGCGTTCCGGCGGCGACTTCACCGGCGGCCTGGCGAGCACGCTGCCGCAGCGTACGAAGGTCGCCACCATCCTGCTGTCGCACATCCCGGCCGACCCGATCATCGCCGGGGCCGCCGGGCGCGGGGTCGACCTGATGCTGTCGGGCCACACGCACGGCGGCCAGATCTGGCCTTTCAGCTACCTGGTGCAGCATCGTTTCCCGCGCATGGTGGGCGAACACAAGGTCGACGGCATGTCGCTCGTGATCAGCCGCGGCGCCGGCAGCTGGGGGCCGCGCATGCGCCTGTGGCAACCGGGGGAGATCGTGAAGCTGACCTTGCGGGCGCCGCGCCAGGGGTAGCGGTGTGCGGCGTCAGGGCCCCCGGCGCCCTGGCGCTTCGATTTCGAAGTCGCCGTCGTCCACCACGGGCTCCCGGCCCTCGAATTTTCCCAGTCGGCGGCGGCGCGGTCGGGCATCAAGCGGCAGGCCGGATCGGCGAAGGCCTCGACGGGCGTCGCGATGCCGGGTACTGGAAGACCCTGCCCGGGACGCTAGCGGTCCTGCTGGTCCTCGCGCGCCGAATTGCCTGCGTCGCGGTCGGTCTCGGTGGTACGCATGCCGCTCGCCTTGCCCTGCTGGTTCAGCCCGCCGGACTGCCCGGTCGACTGGCGATTCCCGGCCCCGCCGCCGGTCATGCTGCCGATGCCCTCCAGCCCCGTCTCTACCCGTCCGCCCGCGCTATGGAAAGCGTCCCCGGCCGCGTCCTGGTCGCAGCCGTCGGTGAGCAGGTCGTCGGTGCGCGTGGCCGCTTGCCGGCCCTGGCCTTGCTGGTCCAGCTTGCCGCTGTCGCCGGTGCCGCCGGCGCCCATCGAACCGGCGCTGCTGCTACCGTTCTTCGTAACCTGGTCCCAGGAGCGGCCCTGCGCGTCCTGCTTGTCGGTTGAAGTGGACATGCTTGTCTCCTCAGTCAATGGTGTCAAGACGATGATATACCCCCAGCCCGGCGCGGCAATCGGTACACGCGAGCGGCGACTGTAGGAATTACCCCACGGATACGGACGAAAAAAAAGCGCCCTGCAGGGCGCCCTTCCGACTGCCAGGGAGGCATGTTATTTTTTGTAGTACAGGACTTTGCCGGCCAGCTTGATGTTGCCGTGGCCGGTGATCATGTCTTCGCCGCCCGACAGGACGCCGCCGCCGCTGACCTTCTTGAACTTGCCGGTGCCGCCAGTGACCTGGAAGGTGGCGCCCGAGAACACGTATTTGGCGCCTTCGCCGGTCGGCACGAACTGGCCGCTGTAGTTGGCGAAGATCTGGTCGCCCGAGGTGGTCATGACGATGAACTTGCCGCTGCTGAAGTTGTACAGCGGGGGGACCGGGGTAATGCAATCCGTTGCGATGAACACGACCTTGCCGCCCATCATGGCGCTGTTGCCGTGGCCACTGATGGTGCCGCCGAATTTCGACGGGCAGCGCTCGGCTGGACCGACGGCTTCAACCAGCACGCCTTCGACTACGAGTGGCTCGACAACCCAGTCACCTGCCGATGCGGTTGCCGACGCAGCCAGCAACAGGGTGACGGCGGCTGGACGGGCAAACGCGCGCAGGATGGTTTTGAACATGTGAATCTCCGTGGGTTGTGAAAAATTTAATCGTACCCATTTCACAAAAATTGCCGCGCACCGCTCAGCAGCAACTGTGGTGTCCAAGATACATTTCTGGCAAGATATACTTAGCCCTGCCGTGCGCCCCGCCGGTGGCGAGCCGGGTTACAAATAAGTCAAACTCATCGATAGGAGAACGCATGCGTGTCGCCACCTTCAATCCGAATTCTTCGATCTGATGGTTTCTCGATGTCGCTTCTTGACGCCGCTCTCCCTATAAGCCCACTGTTTAACGTATCTGAATCGCCCCGGCTTTCGTGGAGGCCGGTTAGCCTGAGTCAGGCCGGGACGGCCTGACTGCTCAGTTGCTTGTAATAGTTAGCCTCGGCCGGCGGTATATAGCCAAGTGGCGCAAGCAGGCGGTGGTGGTTGAACCAGGAAACCCACTCCAGCGTGGCCAATTCGACCGCCTCACGCGTCTTCCAGGGAGCGCGGCGGTGGATCAGCTCAGCCTTGTAGAGCCCGTTGATAGTCTCGGCCAAGGCATTATCGTAACTGTCGCCCTTGCTCCCCACAGACGGCTCGATGCCTGCTTCTGCCAAGCGCTCGCTGTACTTTATCGATACGTATTGCCCCTGTCGCTATGGTGGACCAGTTCGTTCCGTTCGGGCTGGCGAGCGTACAGGGCCTGTTCCAGGGCGTCGAGCACGAAGTCGGTCCGCATCGAGCTGCTGACGCGCCAGCCGACGATGCGCCGGGCAAACACGTCGATCACGAAGGCGACATAGAAGAAGCCCTGCCAGGTCGAGACACAAGTGAAATCGCTGACCACAGCTGATTTGGTCGCTGGGCCTTGAACTGGCGGTTGACCCGGTCGAGCGGGCATGGCGCTTTCGCATCGGCTACCGTCGTGCGCACCACTTTGCCTCGCATGACGCCACGCAGGCCAGCCTTGCGCATCAGGCGCTCCACAGTGCAGCGGGCCACATCCGTTCCCTCACGCCTCAGTTGGCGCCAGACTTTGTCAGCCCCGTAGACCTGCAGGTTCGCCTGCCAGACCCGCTCGATGTCGACGCTCAGCACGTCATCGCGTTGGACACGGGCACAACGCAGTGCCGGGTTGCGCTGCTGCACAGCGTGGCGCCAGTAGCCCGACGGTGCGACCTGCATCACCTAGCAGATCGGCTCGCTACCTTCGGCATGGCGGTACCGGTCGATGAACGCTCTCACGGCTTGAAGTGGCGGCCGAGCTCCGCCTGGGCGAAAAACGCACTCGCCAAGCGCAGGATCTCGTTTGCCTTGCGCAGCTCGCGCACTTCTCGCTCGAGCGCCTTGACGCGCTCCTCTTCGGCAGTGGTCGGTCCTGCACGCTGGCCGGTATCGCGCTCTTGCTGGCGGACCCAGCGGCGTAGCGTCTCCGGCGTGCAGCCGATCTTGGCGGCGATCGACGTGATCGCTGCCCACTGCGACGCGTACTGGCTGCCGGCTTCGCAGACCATGCGCACGGCGCGCTCGATGACTTCGGGGGAATACTTGGGTTGCTTTTTCATGGCTCCATTTTCTCAAAGAATGGAGCCTCTACAAAACCCGGGGCGATTCATGTTTCCTGGTTTGCGCTTCCCGCTGCGCCATTCCGCAGGCCGGCGGAAAGCTGCCACAAGGTTTCGGCGCGTAGGCCGGTGCGGCAATAGGCCAGGACCGGCTTGGGTGCATCGGCAAACAGCGCGGCGAAAGCCTCGACGTCGCGCGGGGTAATTTTCCCGGGCACGACCGGCAGGTAATGCGTCTCGACGCCGCACCGGGCCGCCTGTTCGGCCACGGCGGCGAATGCTGGCTGATCGCCGCCCTCCCCATCGGGGCGGTTGCAAATGATGGTGGCAACACCTTCGTCGCGTAGTCCGGGCACGGCTTCGGGCGCAACTTGCGACGTAATCGCAAAATCTTTATCGAGGTAACGAATGCTCATGAGGTCTCCTGACGGTTACATGAAACAACACTAGGTTGAAACATAGATTGTGAAGACATATAATATATGCAGACATAACGACGCACAAGAAGGATACACGATGAGCGATGTACAGAAACTGGACCTCCAGGCGATGCAAGCGGCCGCAGCTAAGGCCTGCGGCATGGTGAAAGTGCTGGGCAATCCCGACCGGCTGCTTTTGCTGTGCCAGCTGACGCAAGGCGAGTTCTCCGTCGGCCAGCTCGAAACGCTGCTGCAGATCCAGCAACCGACCCTGTCCCAGCAGCTTGGGGTGTTGCGCGAAGAGGGTCTGGTCAGCACCCGGCGCGAGGGCAAGCAGATTTTTTACAAGATCGAAAGCAGGGAAGCCACCGCGATCATGCAGGTGCTGTATGAATTGTTCTGCCAGCCAGGCAAAGGAGAAACGACATGACGATCGACTGGGCTCACTTCACACCGCAGACGGCACTTGCCGGCGGCGTACTCATTGGACTGGCGGCGGCGGCCTTCATCCTCTTCAACGGCAGGATCGCCGGTATCAGCGGCATCCTCGGCGGCCTGCTGAACCCACAGCGCGGCGATGTCGGCTGGCGCATGGCCTTCCTGGCCGGCCTGCTGATGGCCCCCGTGCTGTATGGGATGGTCGCGACGCTTCCGGAAGTCACGGTCGATGCCGGCACCGGAACCCTGGTCGCCGCCGGCCTCCTGGTCGGTGTCGGGACCCGCTACGGCGCCGGCTGCACCAGCGGCCATGGTGTCTGCGGCATCTCGCGCGGCTCGCCGCGCTCGCTGGTGGCCACGGCGGCATTCATGTTCGCCGGCTTCGTCACCGTGTACATCGTCCGCCACGTACTCAACTGAAGGAATTGACATGCAAATCTTTATGGCACTGATAGTCGGTTTCGTGTTCGGCATTGGCTTGATCGTCTCGGGCATGACCGACCCCGCCAAAGTGATCGGCTTTCTCGACCTGGCTGGCAGTTGGGACCCGTCGCTCGCCTTTGTCATGGGCGGGGCGATCGTGGTCGGCGTCTTCACCTTCGGCATGGCCCGCAGGCGCGAACGCGCCCTCCTTGGCGCCCCCATGCGGCTGCCGACGGCGACGAAGATCGACCGCCGCCTGGCACTGGGTTCGCTCGCCTTCGGGGTCGGCTGGGGTCTGGCCGGGTACTGCCCGGGCCCTGCTTTGGCATCGCTCGCCTCGGGCGGCGAAAAGCCGCTGATCTTTACGCTTGCGATGCTTGCCGGTATGGCCTTGTTCGAGCTGCTTGAGCGGAGGTCGGCCGCACGCGTGCAGGCCAGGGGCGGAGCATGAACATGTGCCGGTTCGCCAGCCGCACGCTCGGGAGGCTGGCGCCTGAAGCGAGCCTGACGTGCTGACCGGACTTGCCTTGGGCGGCGTGGTCGGGCTGATCCTCGCCCTCACCGGCGCTGGCGGAGGCATCCTGGCGGTACCGCTGCTGGTCTTTGGCACCGGCATCGGTGTCGCCGCGGCCGGGCCGATCGGGCTGATGGCCGTTGGCATGGCCGCCGCGCTTGGGGCGGTACTGGGCCTGCGCAGCGGCGTCGTCCGCTACCGGGCAGCAGTGCTGATCGCTGCCACCGGCATGCTGTTGGCGCCGGCCGGCCTGTGGACGGCGCGGCAAATCGACAGCCGCTGGCTGGCTCTGCTGTTCGCGCTGGTGCTGCTCTACGTTGCCATGAATACCTTCAGGCAGGCGTCCGGAAAACGCGTTACCCCCAGCGCGGCACACGTTGTGTGCAAACGCGACGGCGATGCCGGCCGCTTCCTCTGGACCCGCCCCTGCGCACTGGCCATGTCCCTGTCGGGTGGTCTTGCCGGGCTGCTGTCCGGGTTGCTGGGAGTTGGCGGAGGCTTCGTCATGGTCCCGGCATTGCAGCGCTACACGGACCTGGCGATGAAATCGGCGGTGGCGACATCGCTGGCAGTAATTGCCCTAATTTCGCTGATGGGCGTTGCCGCCACCGCCGCCAGTGGCGGCATGGACTGGGCGATTGCCTTGCCATTTTCGGCAGGCGCGCTTGCAGGAATGCTGGGTGGGCGCAAGCTCGCCGCCCGTCTTGCCGGTCCGCAGCTACAGAAGGGTTTCGCAGCCGTCTCCGCGCTTGTCGCCATCGCGATGATCGTCAAGGCGGTGTCGTAAGGAAGTCCCGTTATCTTTTATCGAGGGAAGCAAGATGAACCTGAATCCCATCCAGTTGTTCGACACCGAATCGTCGACCTTTACCTACATCCTGGCCGCGCCCCGGTCGAACCAGGCCGTCATCATCGATCCGGTAGACCAGCACTGGGAGCGCGATCTGCGCCACCTCGAGCGCCTGGGGCTGCAGTTGGTCTACGTCCTGGAAACGCACGCGCATGCCGACCACGTAACGTCCGCGGGCAAGCTGCGCGAACTGACCGGCGCGCAGGCGGCGGTGCCGAGCGGCTGCGGGATCGGCCCGGCGGAAGTGCAGTTGAACGACGGCGATGTCGTCCGCTTCGGCGACGACGAACCGATCAAGGTGCTGCATACCCCGGGCCACACGGCCGGCAGCATCAGCTATGTATGGCGCGGCAATGTCTTTACCGGCGATACACTGCTGATCGACGGCTGCGGCCGCACCGATTTCCAGAGCGGCAGCAGCGACGCGCTCTATGACAGCGTGACCGAAAAACTGTTCACGCTGCCGGACGAGACGCGCATGTGGCCCGGGCATGATTACAAGGGCCAGGCAGTCTCCACCATCGGCTGGGAGAAGCGGCACAACGCTCGCCTGGCCAAGCGCAGCCGCGACGATTTCCGCAAGCTGATGAGCGAACTGAACCTGCCCAAGCCGAAGCTGATCGATGTCGCCGTCCCGGCCAACCAGAACCTCGGCCTGCCGCACGGCGCCTGAACCCATCACAATCCACAGGAGGTAACGCCATGATTTTCCGCCAGCTCTTCGAGCCAGTGTCCAGCACCTACACCTACCTGCTGGGCGATGAACAGACCGGCCAGGCGATCCTGATCGATCCGGTCATCTCGAGCATGGAACGGGACCTCGACGAACTCCAGCGCCTGGGCTTGCGCCTTGCATACACGCTCGACACCCATATCCATGCCGACCACATCACTGCTGCGCTCGAACTGAAACGGATGACCGGCAGCAGGATTGCGGCGCCGGCCTTCGACCGCCTCCCCTGCGCGGATGTCGGCATCGAAGAGGGCAAGCCGTTCGAGATGGCCGGCATCAGCCTGCGGCCGCTGCATACCCCCGGGCATACGGATGGGCACTTTTCCTACCTGCTGGGTGACCGCGTGTTCACGGGCGATGCCCTGCTGATCGAGGGCTGCGGGCGCACGGACTTCCAGAATGGCGATGCCGACGTCCTGTACCGGAGCGTCACGGAAAAGCTGTTTGCATTGCCCGACGAGACCCTCGTCTACCCTGCCCACGATTACAAGGAACGGTTCGTGTCGTCGATCGCACAGGAAAAGCTGCGCAATCCCCGGCTGGGAAAAGCCAAGACGCTGGAAGAGTTCCGGGAGATCATGGCCAACCTGAACCTGCCTTACCCTACCTTCATCGACCATGCGGTTCCTGGAAACCGCCAGTGCGGGGTGTGCCCTTCCGACCTGCCGGACAATCTCGCCCGCTATTGCCAGCAGATGAGCGCTAGTCCGCAGGGCTGAGGCGTAGGTGGCACTGCGCCGGCTGCGGCTGGCGTCATGGCTTCTAATGCGACTGCCTTACTGCAAACTGAAGGCGCGCCTGTTCGCTCACGTGCGATGGAAGCGCCGTCGCTTACGGCATGATGCGCTTGGGATTGAAGTGACATCCCTCATGCTACCGAGCTCTGGAGTTCTCTCTACAATCGCCGGCCCACCACGCGCAACAATTCCGGTCGCACAAGGGCCGGAGTTCGCGCCGGTACTTCTCTCAGCTTCCGCTTGCCGAGCCCCGCTCGTCAAATAGGCCGTCTGGTCGGTCCCTTGTGCAAACTTGCCTGCCCAGGACCGCCCCTACCGTATGATAGCCAGAGGAGACCTCGAGCTGGTGAAGCTGAGCTCCCGGATCAGCAGGATCACGTCGGCGAGCGTCGAACGCATGATCTCGGGCAGCGGGAGGCAGGAATAACGGTGCGCCGCACCGGCCGACCAGGACCGAACGGATGACACGAGTTCGCTTGGCCGTATTTTCGGACAATATCCCCGTACCGAGCACGTCAGCGCGCCGGCGCTCAGGCCAGAAGCTGATCAGGTATGATCAGCTCTCATTGTCGCTTTCTGGCTCATCTGCAATTTGTAGCTAGAATTGTAGCTAGACCGGTTCAGCACGTCGCGATATCGCCTGAAACCCGCATGGATAGTGAGCATGGATCGAAAAATGAAGATTGCCACCTTCAACATCAACGGCATGGGCGCCCGCCTGCCCGCCCTGCTGCAGTGGCTGGAAGAAAAGCAGCCGGACGTGGCCTGCCTGCAGGAATTGAAGTCGCCCCAGGAACGCTTTCCTATCGCCGAGATCAACGCGGCCGGCTATGGCGCGATCTGGCAGGGGCAGAAGAGCTGGAATGGCGTGGCCATCCTCGCGCGCGGCAAGGATCCCGTCGAGGTCACGCGCGGGCTGCCGGGCGACGACAGCGACGAGCAGAGCCGTTACCTGGAAGCGGTGATCGACGACCTGGTCGTCGCCTGCCTGTATCTGCCGAACGGCAATCCGGCGCCGGGGCCGAAGTTCGACTACAAGCTGGCGTGGATGGAGCGCTTCATCACCCGTGCGGCCCAGCTCCTGGAATCCGGCGCCCCGGTCGTGATGGCAGGCGACTACAACGTGATCCCAACCGAGCTCGACGCGTACAAGCCCGAGCGCTGGGTGACCGATGCCCTGTTCCGTCCGGAGTCGCGCGAGGCTTTCCATCGCCTGGTCGCCCAGGGCTGGACCGACTCCTTGCGCACCATGCACCCCGATGAAGTCATCTACACCTTCTTCGATTATTTCCGCGATGCTTTCGGCCGCAACGCCGGGCTGCGCATCGACCATTTGCTGCTCAGCCCAGCCTTGGCGCCGGCACTCCGTGCGGCGGGCGTCGACCGCGACGTGCGGGCGCGCGAGAAGCCAAGCGACCACGCGCCGACCTGGATCGAACTGGATATGAGCGCCGTAAAGAAGAAAGCCCAGGGGGCCTGACGAAACCTCCCGCCTGCCAGGAAAACCCCGGCTCCGTTGGCCTTACACCGAGGCTTTACCGACTGCCCCTGTTGGTCAAGGGCGGACGGGAGTGTCACACTCAATATTTACCGGATAACAAGGCACCGGCATGCGGCGCAATCGTCTGCAAACCCAGCTTTTCCAGCATGTGGTAAGTGGTGCAGGCCGCAGCCGACACGACCGGCAAGCCAATCCGGTCTTGCACCGGCTGAATTGATGCGAGCGAAGGCATCTGGACACAGGCAGACAGGACCACCGCATCGCAGTTGGCGATATTGAGTCGCTTTGAAATCTCGATCAGGGCGTTCGGATCGCGCGCGCCCACCGCAAGGTTGTCGGCAATTTCGAGTGAAATGCAGTCGAGCACCTCGAAGCCTTCGTGCTCGATGTAATCGACCACCAATTCCGTCAACGGTTTCATGTACGGCGTAACCACGGCAATCTTTTTGGCGCCAAGCTTGCCCAGTCCATGCACCAGCGCACCCGCGCTCGTGACCACGGGTGCCGGCCCGTCGTTTTCCCTGGTGCGGCCATGCAGACGCTCTTCGGATACGCGGTGATAACCACGCCCCATGCTCATGATCGCAACCAGGCAAGCATAGCCGAGAACATCGACCCGGGCATCGGACAGCTCCAGTGCGCAGCGGTCGGAATCGGCATCCATTGCCGCAAGCTCTTCTTTAGTGACCCGCTTCATCCGCATGCGGCTGGAATGGAAGGTGAAGCGTTCCGGCAGGATGGCTTCGCGCGCCCGCAGCATGGCGGGGATCTCGGTTTCCATGGTGGTGTTACTGCTGGGGACGATCTGCCCGATACGATAGTTTTTCATGGTGTTTTTATTCAAGCTTGCAAAATAAATGCCTGTGACGAGCGAGGCCTGTCACAGGCAATCCACGCGTCGCCATACAGGCAACGCGTTGTTCCGGGCAATTAATCGAGCTGGATGTTCGCCTTGGTGATCACGTTGCGCCAGTAGACGAGCTCGGAGTTCAGCAGGGTGTTCAGACCGGCTGGAGGCAGGTA
>JAQGLR010000287.1 GCA_028292765.1 Massilia sp.
GTCGCCGTCGAGTGCCGGCGCATGGGCGGCGGTTTCGGCGGCAAGGAATCGCAATCCGCGATCTGGGCCGCGGCCGCCGCGCTGGCCGCCGCCAGGCTAGGCCGGCCGGTCAAGCTGCGCGCCGACCGGGATGACGACATGCTGGTCACGGGCAAGCGCCATTGCTTCGACTACGAATACGAAATCGGCTACGACGACCAGGGAACCATACTCGCGGTGCGCGTGGAGATGGTCACGCGCGCCGGCTATTCGGCCGACCTGTCCGGTCCCGTCGCCACGCGCGCGGTCTGCCACTACGACAACGCCTATTACCTCTCCGACGTCGACATCCGCGCCGCCTGCGGCAAGACGAATACCCAGTCGAATACGGCCTTCCGCGGCTTTGGCGGCCCGCAGGGCGCGATCGCGATGGAATACGTGCTGGACGAAATCGCTCGTAACTTGCGCGTCGATGCGCTCGACATCCGCAAGATCAACTTCTACGGTAAAACCGAGCGCAACGTCACGCCCTACGGCCAGGCGGTGGTCGACAACGTCATCCACGAACTGGTGGCCGAACTCGAGACCTCGAGCGAATACCGAGCCCGGCGCGCAGCCATCGACGCCTACAATGCCGCCAGCCCGGTGCTGAAGAAAGGGCTGGCGCTCACCCCCGTCAAATTCGGCATCGCCTTCAACGTCACCCACCTGAACCAGGCGGGCGCGCTGGTGCACGTGTATGTCGACGGTTCCATCATGGTCAACCATGGCGGCACCGAGATGGGGCAGGGCATCAACACCAAGGTGATGCAGGTCGTCGCGCACGAACTGGGCGTGGACATGGACCACGTACGGGCCACCGCCACCAACACCAGCAAGGTCGCGAATACCTCGGCCACGGCCGCGTCGACCGGCGCCGACCTGAACGGCAAGGCCGCGCAGGACGCGGCGCGCCAGATCCGGGAACGCCTGGCCACGTTTGCCGCCGCGCAGTATGGCGGGGAGGCCGGCGAGGTGCGCTTCGCCGCCGATACGGTGTTCGCGAACGGCATGGAAGTGCCGTTCCCGCACCTCGTGCAAAAGGCGTATCTCGCCCGGGTGCAGCTCTGGTCCGACGGTTTTTATGCGACCCCTGGCCTGTCCTGGGACGCGAAGACCATGAACGGCCGCCCGTTCTCCTACTTCGCCTATGGCGCGGCCGTCGCCGAAGTCGTGGTCGACACGCTCACCGGCGAGTGGAAGCTGCTGCGCGCCGATGCGCTGTACGACGCCGGCAATTCGCTCAATCCGGCGATCGACATCGGCCAGGTCGAAGGCGCCTTTATCCAGGGCATGGGCTGGCTGACGACGGAAGAGCTGTGGTGGAACCCGGGCGGCAAACTGATGACGCACGCCCCCTCGACCTACAAGATCCCCGGCGTGTCCGACTGCCCGCGCGATTTTCGTGTGCGCCTGTTCGAGAACCGCAACGTCGAAGACAGCATCCACCGCTCGAAGGCGGTGGGCGAGCCGCCGCTGCTGCTGCCGTTTTCGGTGTTCTTCGCGATCCGCGACGCGGTGTCGAGCGTGGGCGGGCACAAGGTCAATCCGCCGCTGAACGCGCCGGCGACGAGCGAGGAGATCCTCGACGCCATCGCTTTTGTTGAAGCGGCAGTCGCTCGACAATCGTGATGGACGACTGGCTGACAGCTGCGCTGCGTGCGCCGGCCGTGCTGGTGACGGTCGCCATCGTGGAGGGTTCCGTGCCGCGCGAACCCGGCGCGAAGATGCTCGTCACGCGTGAGGGTTTTGCCGGGACCATCGGGGGCGGGCACCTGGAGCATCGGGCGATCGACATCGCGCGCGCGATGCTGGACGAGGGCGCGGCGCCCCGGCTGGAACGTTTTGCGCTGGGGCCGAGCCTGGGGCAGTGTTGCGGCGGGATTGCGCACCTGGCGTTCGAGGTGGTGGATCGCGATCAGATGGCGCTGCTGCATGCACGCCGCGATGTCGATACCACCAGGGTGCTTGCGTTGGACGGGGGGTGGGCCTTGTTCGACGCCGACGGCACGCAACTCGCGGGCGGCCCGGTCCCCGCCTTCGACCGCAGCGCCGGCACCCACGTGATGCGCGACGATTCCGGCCGCCGCTGGCTGGTCGACCCCATCCTCGCCCCGCGCGCACGTTTGTGCCTGTTCGGCGCCGGCCACGTCGGCGCCGCCATCGTGCGGGCGCTGGCGGACCTGCCGTGCCGCGTCACCTGGGTCGACGAGCGCGACGACATGTTCCCCCCAGGCGTGCCGGCCAACGTCACCGTCGAAGCCACCGACACGCCCGAGGCAGTGGTCGAAGCCGCAGCGCCTGGAACAACATTCCTGGTCATGACCCACAGCCACGCACTTGACCTGCGCCTGTCGATCGCGATACTGTCGCGTCCCAAGGTGACGCAACCGAGTGACTGGTTCGGGCTGATCGGCTCTGATACCAAGCGCCGCCAGTTCGAACACCGCCTGCGCGAACGCGGCATTGACCAGGCGCGCATCGACGCGATGGTCTGCCCGATCGGCCTGCCCGGCATTGCCGGCAAGGCGCCGGCCGTGATCGCCGCCTCCGTCGCGGCGCAACTGCTGACCGTCTGGGAGGCGCTTGAAACCGGCGCCGCCAGCCCCCTCCAAGTTTCTTCGGAACCCAACTGATGTCCACCGCACCACAGACCGTGCAAGCCTATCGTGCCAGCTTGCTGCATTTCCACGCCGACCCGGGCTTTTCCGACAACGCCCATGCCTGGAGCGAAGACGGCCTGCTCGTCATCGAAGACGGCCGGGTCCGGGCGGCCGGCGACTACGCGCAACTGGCCGCCACGCTGCCGCCAGGCGTGGAACCCGTCGATTACCGCGGCCAGATCATCACGCCCGGCTTCATCGACACCCACCTGCATTACCCGCAGACGGACATGATCGCCTCCCCGGCGCCGGGCCTCCTGCCCTGGCTGGAGACCTACACCTTCCCGACCGAGCGCCAGTTTGCCGACCCGGTGCACGCGCGTGCGACCGCCGAGTTCTTCCTCGACGAGCTGACCCGCTGCGGCACCACCACGGCGGTCGTCTACTGCACCGTGCACCGCGAATCGGTGGATGCCTTCTTCGAGGCCAGCGAAGCGCGCAAGCTGCGCATGGTGGCGGGCAAGGTGCTGATGGACCGCAACTGCCCGGACTTCCTGCGCGACGTCGAAGGGCAGGTGGGGGAGAGCGAAGCGCTGATCAACAAGTGGCACAAGCACGCGCGCTCGCTGTACGCGATCACCCCGCGCTTCGCCCCGACCTCGAGCGAAGCGCAACTGGGCGCGATCGCGGAGCTGGCGAAGGCCTATCCAGACACCTTCATCCAGACCCACGTCTCGGAAAACAAGGACGAAGTCAGCTGGGTGCGCGAGCTGTACCCGCAGTCGCGCAGCTACCTCGGCGTGTACGACGGCTACGGCCTGATGCGCCCGCGCGCGCTGTTCGGCCACTGCATCTGGCTCGAGGACGACGACTTTGCGCGCATGGCGGCCACCGGCGCGGCCGCCTCGGTGTGCCCGACCTCGAACCTGTTCCTCGGCAGCGGCCTGTTCGACTTCGAGAAGGCCGACGGCGCAGGGGTAAAGGTCACGCTCGGGACCGACGTCGGCGCCGGCACCTCGTTCTCGATGCTGCAGACGATGAACGAAGCCTACAAGGTGGCGCGCCTGAAGGGCAGCTACCTGCCGGCGCTGCGCATGTTTTACCTGGCCACGCTGGGCGCGGCGCGCGCGATGGACCTGGAAGGCACGATCGGCAGTTTCGCGGTCGGCGCGGAAGCGGATTTCATTGTCCTTGACCCGAAGGCCACGCCGCTGATGGCGCGCAGGAGCAGCCACTGCAACTCGCTGGAAGAGCAGCTGTTCGCGCTGGCGCTGCTGGGGGATGACCGGGCGATCCGGGCGACCTATGCGGCGGGGGCGAAGGTGCACGAGCGCGCGGCATAAGGGCACAGGCAACAGCCCCACGTCCTCCCGCATGCCCCACATTGCCAACGATTCACGAAGCAGTTAGAGTTGCGCGGTCGCGCCCGCCAACCCAACACGAAAGACCCGTCATGCAGAACAAAACCGGCACCAGCCTGCTGATCGCGCTGGCCCTGTCCACCGCCCCGGCCCTTGCGAAAGAACCGTCCAGCGCCACCCGCCAGGCCAAGGAAGCGGCCAACGAAAAGGCCACAGCGCGCCACTACGCCACCCTGGTCGCCGGCGCCGAGCCGAAGCTGGCCGAACTGACCATGTTCTTCACGCAGATGCCCAAGGGCGGCGACCTGCACCACCACTATTCGGGTTCGATCTACGTCGAGCAGTACCTTGAATTCCTCGACAAGCAGGGCCTGTGCGTGAACAAGCAGACCTACCGCATCGAGACCGACAAGGCGCTCATCGCCGCCGAGCGCGCCAGGCCCGCCAAGGAGCGCAACTGCCTGTCGAGCGCCGAAGTCTATGCCGACGACCACACCTGGCGCGAGCTGGCGCAGCGCTGGTCGAACAAGGATTTCAATAACCACGGCGCCATCCAGCCGCCGCCGGACCGCCTGTTCTTCCAGACCTTCGGCTATTTCGGCCCGGTCTCGAACGCGAACTTCGCGGAAGGCCTGCAAGAACTCAAAAAGCGCGCGATTGCCGAGAACGTGAGCTATATCGAGACCATGTTCAAGATGTCGCCGTTCATCACCAATCCGGAATTCGACGCCCGCGCCTGGCAACTGGCAGGCGACGACGCGGCCCTCCAGATCGAAATGCGCAAGGCGATGGAAGCGCTGGACCGCGACCCGGCCTTCGCAAAATCGATCGCCGATTTCGTGGCGAAGATCGAGGACGCCGCGCAAGGCATCGACGACGAGCGCTTCACGATGCGCTACCAGACCTATGTGCTGCGCCTGCTGAATCCGTCGCAGGTGTTCTCCTCGATGCTGGCCGCCTTTAAATCGGCCTCGGCTGGCGGCAAGGTCGTCGGCGTGAACATCGTCGGCCAGGAAAGCACGCACGTGTCGATGCGCGACTACGCGCTGCACATGAAGATGTTCGGCTTCCTGAAGTCTGTTTATCCGAAGGTCAAGGTCGCGATGCACGCCGGCGAGCTGGCCATGGGCGACGTGCCGCCGGAAGGCCTGAAGTTCCACATCGACCAGGCCTTGAGCGTGGCGCGCGCCGACCGCATCGGCCATGGCATCGACCT
>JAQGLR010000304.1 GCA_028292765.1 Massilia sp.
CCGGTGCCGAACTGCGGCACGACCTATTTCTCGATCGAGTTCGGCGGCGTGAACGCCAAGGGCATCGGCGACTTCTCGAACGGCTTCGCGCCCACCTGCGCCGTGGCCGACGACCTGACGCGCGAACAGGGCGACCCCCAGGAGGCCCTGCTGGCGACTGCATTGTCTTACCAGCAGACCGGCGCCTGCCCGGCCTCGAACCGGTCGTCCGCCGCTGCGATGGCCGCGTTCCGCACCCAGGTCCGTCCGCACGTCTCGCAGATCGCGATCCATACCAAGGCAAGGTAAGGGGACTTATCCCGGCATCGGCCACGCCACCTCCGGGTGGCGTTTTTTTTGATTCATCAGTGGGTGTCAATACGGCCGAGGATAACGAACGGATAAGGTGTACCGCGTTCGTCTGCAAGGGGACAAACCCGACTATAATTTTCCGCTTTGTCCCCTTCACCTGCCGGAGCTTCATCGATGATTCGTTCTGCGTTACTGCTTGCGCTGCTCGCCGTCTTGCCCCTGTCCTACGCCACGGCCGCCGCGCCCGACCTGACGACCGTCTCCGAGCGCTCCGGCTTCAAGGCCACCGGCCGCTACGACGAAGTCGTCAAGCTGTGCGCAGCTTTCGAAAAGGCTTACCCGAAGGCGGTCAAATGCATCGAATTCGGCCGCACGCCGGAAGACCGCCCGCTGCTGGCGCTGGTCGCCACCCGCACTGGCGCCTTTACCCCGCAGGCCGCCGCCAGGGCCGGCCTGCCGGTGACGCTGATCCAGGGCGGTATCCACGCCGGCGAGATCGACGGCAAGGACGCCGGCTTCCTGGCGCTGCGCGAAGTGCTGGAAGGGCGCCTGGCCAAGGGCGCGCTCGACAAGCAGGTACTGCTGTTCGTCCCGGTCTTCAACGCCGACGGCCACGAGCGCTTCCAGCAGTGGAACCGCCCGAACCAGCGCGGCCCGGTCGAGATGGGCTGGCGCACCACGGCCCAGAACTTCAACCTGAACCGCGACTACGTGAAAGCCGATTCGCCCGAGATGCAGGCCATGCTGGCGCTGGTGAACCAATGGGACCCGCTGACCTACGTCGACCTGCACGTGACGAATGGCGCCAAGTTCCAGCACGATATCTCGATCCAGGTCGAGCCCGTGTATTCCGCCGACCCTGAATTGCGCAAGGCGGGCCTGGCGCTGCGTAGCGGCGTCATTGCCGACATCACCAAACTGGGCTCCTCGCCGCAGTCGTACTACATGTCGTTCGCGAAGACCGACGATCCGCAGTCGGGCTTTGTCGACAGCGTGTCCGATCCGCGTTTCTCGACCGGCTACTTCCCGCTGCGTAACCGCCTGGCGATGCTGGTCGAGACCCACTCGTGGAAGGACTATCCGACCCGCGTGCGCATCACCCACAACAGCGTGATCTCGGTACTCGAGCAGGTCGCACAGCACGGCAAGCAGTGGCGGCAGGCGACGCTTGCCGCCGACGCCCGTGCCTCGAAGCTGGCCGGCACCCCGGTGGTGCTGACCTATAAGACCACCGACAAGACCACGATGGTCGATTTTAACGGTTACGAATACACGCGTACCCCGTCCGAGGTGTCGGGCATCCTGATGACGCGCTACGACGAAACCAAACCGCAGGTCTGGCGCGTACCGCTGCGCGAGGAAGTCGTGCCCGACCTCGAAGTGGCCGCGCCGCGCGCCGGTTACATCGTCCCCGCGGCGCATGCGGCGATGGTCGCCGCCAGGCTGACCCGGCACGGCATCGCCTTCCGCAAGCTCGGCAAGGATTTGCAGCGTCTGGAGGTCGAGACCTTCCGCGCCGACAAGGCGACCTTCGGCGCCAAGTCCTTCGAATCGCACCAGCGCCTCGCCGTGGAGGGCAACTGGAAGCTGGAACCGCGCAACGTCGGCCGCGGCGCGCTGTTCGTGCCGATCGCGCAGCCGAAGGCGCGCCTGGTGATGGCGATCTTCGAGCCGCAGGCGCCGGACTCGCTGCTGGCCTGGGGCATGTTCAACAACGCCTTCGAGGCCAAGGAATACATGGAAGAGTATGTCGCCGAGGACGTGGCGCGCGCGCAGATGGCGGCCGATCCGGCGATCGCCGCCGAGTTCAGGCGCCGTGTCGAGAGCGATCCGGTGTTTGCCAAGAACGCCCATGCGCGCCTGGAATTCTTCGCGCGCCGCCACTCGTCGTGGGACGAGCGCCTGAACCTGTACCCGGTGCTGCGCACGAACGTGGCGCCGTAAAGCCGGCGTGGGGCACGCGCTAAAACAACATCTCGCGCGCCGCCCCCACATACCGTTCGCTCACCGGCACGCACCCGCCACCGCGCAGGTGCAGCAGGTAGCTTCCATCGCCCTCGACGCTCAACCCAACCGCCCGGTCGCGCCGCACGATCGCACCCCGGTGCACCCGCAGGAACTGCGCCGGATGCAAATGCACCTCGATCCGGCTCAGCGCGACCCGGTGCAGCAGCGTGCGCCCCGTCAGGTGCAGCGCCACATAATTCCCCTGCGCCTCGATCCAGTCGATGTCCGCGACCCGCACCTGGTCGATGCGCCCGACGGAACGCACGCTGACCTGCTCCAGGTAAGCGGGGCCATCGGCATAGGCGCGTAGCGCCGTCCCGTACGCGCCGCGCTGGCGCCCCGCCAGCAGCGCCGCCGCCCGCAGGGCGGCATGGGCCAGGCGTGCGTCGTCCAGGGGTTTCAGCAGGTAATCCAGTGCATGGACCTCGAACGCTTCGACCGCATGCGCGCTGTGGGCGGTGACGAACACCACCAGCGGCGGTTCAGGCAGGCGGCTCAGTTCACGCGCCAGCGCCAGCCCCGACTCGCGCGGCATCTGGATGTCGAGGAAGAGCACGTCGATGCCGCCGCCCGCCACGCTGTCGGCAAACAAGCCGCGCGCACGGCCCGCACTGTCGGCCGACCGCAGCGCGCAAGCCGTCGCCGGGACCATCAACATCGTGCTGCGCAAGCGCACCGGCGGGGCGCGGCGCGAGGACAAGGTGTCAAGCGGCTACCAGCGCGGCCAGTGGAGCCCGTCCGCGTCCACCCAGGCCAGCGGCAAGGACGGCAGCCTGGCCTGGTCGGCAGGCGCAACGTTCAACCGCACCGTGCGGATCGACAGCGTGCTCACCGACGAGACGGTCGACAGCGCCGACGCCCGGCTGGCTGCCCGGCGCTTCAGCGAAGCGGGACTGGCGCGCATCGACCGCCTCAACTTCGCGCCGCGCCTGAACTGGACGTTCGAGAATGGCGACACCCTTGGCTGGCAAACGCTGGTCAGCCTGACCCGCGCGCGCGGCGCTACCATCGAGGGGGAGGAGACGCTGCTGGGCGAGCCGACCGCCTATCCCGACAGCTTCGCCACCCTGACCTCGCGCGTCGCCAGCCTGCGCAGCGACCTGGCCTGGCGCGGGCCGTGGCCTCGGGCGCGGACGAACGCACGGCCAGCCTGGACGGAAAATACCTGGCGTCCGCCGGCGCGGCGCACAGCCTGGGCCTCGGCTGGGACGCCAGCCGCACGACGCGCGGCGAGCACCGTCACCAGTCCGATACGCTGCAGGGTGCGCCGGCCGCGGCGCTGCTGCAGGACTACACCGCGCGAGTCGACCGCCTGGCCTTGTTCGCCCAGGACGAGTGGACGATCTCCGACACCTTCGAAGGCTATGCCGGCATCCGGTGGGAAGGGCTGCGCACCGGCGCCGATGGCGCCGACCTGGCACGCGTGGCCACGACCAGCAGCGTCGCGAGCCCGATCCTGCAGCTGCTGTGGAAACTGCCCGGGAAGAACCAGCTGCGCCTGGCGCTGGCGCGCACCTACAAGGCGCCCCTGACCAGCAACCTGGTCCCGCGCCGCTACACGGTCAACAACAACAACGGGCCGGCGAATCCCGACGTCGAGGGCAACCCGGCCCTGCGCCCGGAACTGAGCTGGGGCCTCGACCTCGGCTGGGAGCGCCCGCTCGGCCAGGACGGGACGCTCACGCTGTCGGGTTACGCCAAACGCATCAGCGACGTGACGGCGCAGCAGCTGTACCGCGATGGCGCCGACTGGGTCGCGCGCCCGGTCAACGACGGCGACGCAGGCGTTGCCGGAATCGAGGTCGACCTGAAGTCGCCCCTGACGCTGGGCGGGATGGCCTTCGAGCTGCGTTTCAACGCCGGCCGCAACTGGTCGCGGGTAGAGCAGGTGCCGGGCCCCGGCAACACCCTGGCCGAGCAGGTGCCGTTCGCGGCCAACGCCGGGCTCGACTATCGCGGCGGCGGCACCTGGGGCGCGGGGGCAAACTTCAATGTGCGCGGCGGCAGGACGAGCAGAACGGGCAGGTTCGCGGACGGCGTCGCCACTTACCGCGGCAGGATGGCCTTGCTGGACCTGTACTGGACGCGCAAGCGCGACGCGCAGTGGCGCGCGCGCGTGAGCGTGGCGAATGCCCTGGGCGGGAAGCGGAAGACGGGAACGCGCTGGCGCGACGCGGACGGCGCCACGGTCAATCGCGTGCTGACCTGGGATATGCCGGCCAGCATCCGCCTTGGTCTCGAATGCGCGCTGTGAGGAGCGCTGGGGGAAGGCTTACGGCGCGGCGCCGGTCGGCGGCAGGGAGGTGAACAGCACCGTGGTCACGGCCCCGTTTGCGCCGCGAATGAGCTGATACAGCCGGTCGTACTCGTTATCGGCAATATCGGCCCCGGGCTGGCCGCCGAACAGGCGCACCAGCTCCGGCAGGGTGTTCGAATGGCCGACGACGAGCACGGTTCCGGCGAGCGCCTTCACTTTTGCCACCAGCGCCTGCGGCGCGCGCGGGTCGTAGAGTTCCACCTGCAGGCCGTTCTGTTGCGCCAGCGCTTGCGCGGTCTGGCGCGTGCGCTTGGTCGGGGTGCTGAAGATGTGTGCGACGCCCGTCTTGCCCAGCATCGCCGCAATGTTCTGCGCGCGCTGGCGGCCCTGCGGGGCCAGGTCGGGGTCCTTGCCTTCATCGACCTTTTCGCCATGGCGCACGAGGTAGATCATGGCCGGATCAGCGAGGGCGGCGCAAGGCGCCAGCATGGCCAGGATAAAGGCGCAGGCGCCCGGCAGGCGCGAAAACGACATCATGGTGCTCCTTTTTGTTGGGTTGCGGGGTGCGCATTGCCGCGCAGCCCGGATGCGAAACTATCATAAGGTCATGCTTTATCGCAAAACAGCGCCGTCGTTTCGCTAGGCTGCCAGGGTCGCCGCGGGATCCTGCAGCATCGCAGGATAGCCGCCCAGCCGCCCGGCCCAGCCGTCCGCCAGGGCGCGCAGGGCGATGCGTCCGGCGCCAGGGCCGAAGCGTCCGCGGCAGCCCAGCCACAGGAGCAGGCCGGTCACGGTGGCCACGCTGCCGGCCAGCCGTGGCAGCCGCGCATGGCGGCGCGCCACCACGATCCGGTTGCGCAGGTTGAAATAATGGCGTGGACCGATCGGCCCGGCACGCAGCCTGGCCAGGGGCGAGCGCAAATGGTCGACGACGCCGGCGGGCACCAGCCACAGCGACCAGCCGGCGCGCCGCAGGCGCAGGCAGTATTCGGTGTCGTCGTAGGAGAGGAACAGGTCGCTGTCCGGGAGGCCGGCCGGCACGGCGGCGCGTGCGGCCACCAGCAGGCCGACGAAGGAAGCGGTATCGACCGCCGCGCAAGCGCTTGCGTAGTGCCTGGGCCCAAGGGACCACTCGAGCCCGCTCCACAGGCTGTAGCGGCGCCGATGGGCCGGCGCCGGCGCGTCGAATTCGCGCACTGCCGGCGCCACGGCGCCCGCGCCAAAGGCCGGGCCCGCAAGCGCCCCTGCCAGCAGCGCCAGCGTATCCGGGCGCGGCACGGCATCGTCGTCCAGCAGCCACAGCCAGTCGCAGGCCCCGGCAAGGGCGTGGCGCATGCCGAGCGCGAAACCGCCCGCACCGCCGAGGTTGACATCCGAACGGACCACCTCCAGCCGCATGTCGGTGAAACCCGCCAGTGCCACACCGGTGGCGGCGCCGCTGGCATTGTCGACCACGATCACCCGGTCGGGACGGCGCTGCTGGGCATGAAGCGCCTGCAGCACCTGCAGCAGCAGTTGCGGGCGATCACGCGTGACGACGACGGCTGCGATGAGCTTGGCGGAGGGACCTTGCATTGCCGCCTCACAGGTGGCGCGCGAGCAGGCTCGCGACGCGGCGTACCGGCGCGCTGCCGCGCTGCGGGTCGAACAGCAGGGAGTGCAGCGGGCGGCTGTGGCGAAAGGCGAGCGCGTACAGGCGCTTGCTGCGCGCTCGTTCCCGGATCAGGCTGCGCAAGCCGGCCGGGTCGGCGAAACCCGACAGATCGCGTTCCTGCAGCGCTATCCAGTCCAGGTACATCATGTTGTTCATGCACTGGAAGCGCGATCCGCCTACCCAGGCGTACTTGGGAAACACGAGCCCGATCTGCCAGGGGTCGAGCAGCATGACCTCGTGGGCCAGGAAGCGCGCATGGTCACGCAAGACCGGCGCCGATGCGTCGTTCAGGACCTGTGGGCAGGTATAGCCGCGTGCCGCGGCGAACTGCATGCACAGGTGCTGCTCGACGGCGAAGCGGGCCCGGAAGCGGCGCTCGAAGCAGGACGAGCCGGGCGGGTGGGGATGGCTTTCGTAGAAGCGCGCATCAAGCGCGTCGAAGGACGTGGCCGCCCAGTATTCGCGCAGCAGGGCGGTCGGACCGAAGTGGAACCAGTCGCTCAGGTGGTAGGGCAGGCGCTCGAACATGGCGGGATCGAGCGTGAAGAACGAGCAGGCCAGCAGGCGTTCGCGTCCGCCGTCGCGCCGGCGCTGTTCGGCGGCGAAGTCGAGGAAGCCCGCATGCTCGAGGAAGCAGTCGGTGCGCAGCTTGACCGCGTAGGGCGTGCGTACGGCGTCCAGGCCGGCACAGGTACTGGCCAACTGCCGGTTGGCGTTGTTCGCCTTGTCGTCGTCGAGCTTGAGCGCGGCCAGCGGACCGGGATCGGGACTGAGCACCACCGCATCGACCCCGAGCTTGCGCGGCAGGTCGGTGCCTTCCCAGGTCGACAGGATGACGCGCGCGCCCGGCAGCACCTGGCGGGTCAGCCGGATGTTGCGCGCGAAGGCATCGCGTTCGCGCGTGACGTAGGGCTTGAATGCGCCCTGGAACACGAGGGTGATGTCAGACGTCTTCATGGGGGACAGGCGGCAGTCGGGGGCGGGGCGCTGGCGACGGGGCCAGCGCGTCGATGTAGCGGCGCAGCGGCGACCCGGTGCGACGCGGTACCCGCTTGACGCCGAACAGGCCGTGGCGGTCGAACAGGCGCCAGGTATTGTTCCCGTCGGACATCCATTCCCAGGGAGCGAGCCAGGCGGCATCGTCGGCCGCGATGCGGTCGACCCAGCGCCGGCGCGTGCGGTGAAAGCCGCTGCGGATCATCAGGTATTCGATCAGGCGACGCGGGAAATGAAGCGGGTCGCCGGGGCGGCCGATCAGGGGATCGGCATAGCCCAGCACGCGCCAGAAGGCGCGGTCGAAGCGGTGCACTTCGGACAGCACATACGGCCGGCCGGCGATGGCCGGGCCCAGCGCATGGGCGGCGGTGGCGAGCCAGACTTCCTCGCGCGGATAGGCGGCCTCGCCGTCGAGGTGGCGCTCGAGCAGGGCGGCGATCTCGAACAGCAGCGCCGGCTCGAAGCTGGCGCCTTCGACCTGGGAACCGAACAGGGGTGCGTCGCCCAGGTGTCGGCACAGCGTCCGCAGCTGCGGATCGGCCAGCGCCGGCGCGGCGAACCGCCAGCGGCTGCCGGGGTGGATCGGCCGTGTGTGCAGGAAGCTGCCTGGCCGGCGCAAGCAGTCCGCCACCCCGGGGCGCACCAGCATGTCGTTCGACGCATGCAGGCAGATGCGGGTGGCGTCGCCGGCGCGGCGGATCCAGCCTATGTTGGCGAGGTGGGCCCGCAGGATGCCGCCCCAGCGCGTGGCCTGGCGTACGGGGTTGATCGTGACGTTGTCGCAACGGGCGGCGCGCAGCGCCGCTTCCAGTTCGGGCAGGGCGAAGCGCGCGTTGGCCGAGACGTGCAGCACCAGCCGGGCCTCGGGAAAGAAGGCGGCGAAATTCCTGGCCTGGCCGGCCACTACGCACGGCTGGGTATGCACGGGAAGCGATACGTAGATCAAAACAGGTCCGGTCCGCTGTCGCGCAGTGCGCGGTATTCTTCCGGCGTGCCGGCGAAGTGGACCTCGTGGGCGCCGATTTGCTGGTACATCACCCGCTGGCCGGCGGCGATCATGCGGTTGTACAGCGGCGCGATGTACAGTTCGCGCCACTGGCGCAGGTAGCGCCCGTCGTCGGCAAGTGCGGCCTCGACGCTGGTGGCGAAGTCGGCGGCACGCGTGAAGTAATACAGCCCGGTGCTGCACAGGTGCGAGATGCGGCGCTTTTCCGCTGTCTCGGCGACGCGCCCGTCGAACGTCGCGGCAGGGCGCACGAAGGACCAGTGTTCGCCTTCGCCAGCGAAAACCTCGAGGTAGCCGTCGCTGCCGCGCAGCTCGTCGGGGAAGCGGTAATGCGGGCGGATGGTGTCGATGTTGAAGATCAGGAGCGGCTCCTTGTCGTCGCAGCCGGCGCCGTCCAGGCCGCGCAGCACGGTCTCGGCCTGGCCGCGCGTGGCCTCTTCCAGGCCGACCGCCACGTAGTCGTGCAGCCCCAGCCGGTCGCATTCGCGCGCGATGAAGTCGCGGGCCTCGAAGGCGTGCCGGTGGACGAACACGAAGCGCTCGCTGCGGAAATAGTGTTCGAACGAGCGCACGCAGGAGGCGAACAGTGTCTGCGGGCCGAGCGGCAGCTCGTATTTGGGCCGGGTATAGCCGGCGTCAAGGAAGCGGCGGCTCAGTCCCGCCATCGGGATGACGATCATGCGTTCTCCATGCGAGGTAAAGACGGATGCCGTTGGCCATCAGCGCGCGCTGGCGCGCCGGACTGTCGGCGTGCAGCGGCAGCATCGACAGAAACAGCAGCACCATCCCGGGAAGGCAGGCCCAGGCGTCGGGAAGGCGGCCGGCGAAAGGCGTGGACAGGAACAGCTCCTGGATCGGCCGGGTGCGCTCGGCCAGCACGCGAAAGCGCAGCGCCAAGGGATCGTTCCCTTCGGTCTCGAGCGTGTAGTGGCCGGCCACGATGTGGTCGTACAGGCCCAGCACCGAATGGGCCAGCTTGCTGATGTCGTAGCGCAGGTCGCCGAAACGTGCGGGCCGTCCGTGCGCATCGGTGCCGCGCGGGTCGATTGTCTTGACCCGGCCCGCGCGGAAGTCGAACAGAATATTGCTGAAGCAGAAGTCGCCATGCAGGAAGCTCGGTTCCGGCGGGCCCGCTTCCACCGCCGCGCTGGCGTGTGCGGCAATGGCACGCAGCGACGGCGCCGGCTGGCCGTTGAGCGTCCAGGGCGCATCGAGGTCGCAGCCGCTCGCCGCCGCATAGGCCGCCAGCCGCGACAGGGTCTTGTCGCGGTAGGTCTGGCGCACGGCATCAAGCGTGGGCGGCTGGTCGACCGGGACCGCGCGCGCCGCCTGCAGGAAGGCGTCGCAAGCACGGAAGATCCGGCCCCAGACGCGCTCCGGCAGGCGCCCGAAGACGTACAGCTCGTTCAGCGTGGCCAGGTGCAGGTATTCGAGCTGGTAGCCGCAGGGCTGGTCGGTGCGGCCGATGTAGGGCGCCAGGAAGGGCTTGACCGTGGCGGGCGCCTGCTCGAACCATTGCGCCTCGGCTGCGATCTTGGCGGCATCGTCACCGGTCTTGGTGACGACACCGTCGGCCACGCGCAGCTGGTTGAAATGGCGCTGGGTGGTGACGGTGCGCTTGGAATCGAAATAGGTGTGGACGTGGCCGAAGTCGAGCCAGCGCGCCACCTGCCAGTGCGCCAGGCTGGCGACGTCGCGGTCGTAGGCAAGGACCGAGGCGATGAAGTCGCCGCGCTCGGCCAGCAGTGCGCGCAGCCGGTCGGCGTCGGAGAAGGCGAACATCCCGGTCCAGGTCCCGCCGGGCTGGCCAGGCGACGGGACCTCGTGGTACCAGTGGTAATACTCGTCGGTGTGCCCCACCGCCAGCCAGTCGCTGCCCTGGCGCGGAGGGTCGTCGATCAGGGTGTCGCCGTACAGGATCTCGATCGGTCCGGTGACCTCGTGCGCCGACAGGAAATCGTGCACGGCCACGCCCAGCGCGACGCCGGGCTCGGTGCGATAGAGCGCGATCCGGCAGGCGTCGAGGCAGCTGCAATCGGCTTCGTCGAGCGTGAAGTCGCCCGGCACCGTCATGTAGACCTGCGCATGGGACGCGCCGTGGCGCTCGGCCTGCCAGGTGAACAGGCGGCGGTTGCCGACCGGGAGGAAGGCCGGCGGGATCCTGCCGAATTCGGCATACAGCTCGCTGTCGACGTAGGCGCCGGAAGTGATGAGCAGCATTCATGCCTCGCGGTGTTCGGCGGCCAGCAGGGCCGTGATGTCGGCGTACGAATAGCGCAGGAACTCGGACGGCCGCACCGCCTTGTCGTCGATGTAGAAGCCCTGCGTGCCGCACCATGGTTTGCCGACGTAGATCTCGTCGTAGGGCACGCCGTGGCGGGCCAGCCAGTCGAGGATGACGGGCAGGGTGTGCGCGTTGATCTTGCCGTTGTTGCCGCCATAGGTACGCACGTTGCGGCTGGTGCTGATGTCGATTTAAAACCCGGCGCGCTGGTAATCGCGCAGGCGCGCGATCAGCGCCAGGTTCGGCACCGCGTTGGCATAGCCGTCGTGCGCCGACAGCGTGATGGTTTCGTCGAGGTCGA
>JAQGLR010000332.1 GCA_028292765.1 Massilia sp.
AATAGTGCCGATAAGACAAGCGTACCCGAAACATCGGCGTGCAGCCAAGGACTTAGTGCATCGGCTCAACCCGGCTCGCGCGTCACCGGGTGCGCCGGCGCCGGCCGAAAATGTCGGGCAAAGGTGAAATGCTTAACGGACAACGCCGGGCATGGCTGGCATAGTCGCTCTAAACTCGTCAACAGGAGGCCATCATGTCCGATAATCTGCAAAAATCCGGTCAGCAGGACCGCAGCCGCATCAACGTGCACGAGGAATGGGAAGTGCGTTACTGGACCGAGGCCCTGGGCGTCGATCGCGAACAGCTGGAACGCGCGGTCGCCGCGGTCGGCGTCTCCGCCGATGCCGTGCGCGCGCACCTGAAAGGCAAGTAAGAGGCAGGCAAGCCCCAGGCAAGCGCCAGCTAAGGTCCTGTTGTTTCCGTCATTGCGCGCGCCGCGCGTGTGCGCATGCGCCGCGGCTTCGCGCCGTGGCCACGCCGGTCGATTTCACCGGCTTGAACCGACCCGCATACCCTGCGCCGTACCCGCCGGCCGCCTTGCGCGCCCTTGCGCCCCCTCTTCCATAAAAAAAGGAGCCCACAGTGGAAATCCGCGCCTTCATTGCGTCCCTCGACATCACGCTGCCGAACGCCCTCTTCGCACTGGCCCTGGCCGTGTTCAGCTTCGTCGCCATCCACAGCCTGCTGGCCCTGTTCCGCCGCCGCCTCGACCGCCTGAGCGAAGAACGGGCGCACCGCCCGGTGGCCGAAGTGCTGCACAAGACCCTCGGGCGCACCAGCAACCTGGTCGTCTTCGCCACCAGCATCCTGATCGGCCTGTCCGCCCTCGACCTGCCCGCGCCCTGGAATGCGCGCGTCTCGCACCTGTGGTTCCTGACCCTCGGCCTGCAGCTGGCGATCTACCTGCACAGCGCCATCAAGGTCACCGCGCGCCGCTACTTCCAGGTGCACGGCGGCGTCGCCAGCGACTCCCAGGTGACGATTGCACACACGCTCATCATCTGGGTGCTGCAGACGAGCGTCTGGGTCATCTTCGCGCTGGCCCTGCTGGCCAACCTCGGCATCAACATCTCGACTTTCGTGGCCAGCCTCGGGATCGGCGGCATCGCCATTGCGCTGGCCGTGCAGAACGTCCTCGGCGACCTGTTCGCCTCGCTGTCGATCGCCATCGACAAGCCGTTCGAGGTCGGCGACTTCATTTCGACCAGCAACACCTCGGGAACGGTCGAGAAAGTCGGCCTGAAGACGACGCGCCTGCGCGCCTCCAGCGGCGAGCAGATCATTGTCTCGAACGCGGAACTGCTGAAGGACACGGTATCGAACTTCAAGCGGATGGTCACCCGCCGCATCGTCTTCAACCTGCGCGCGCATCCGGACACGCCACCCTCGGCCGCGGCCAGGGTACCCACCGCGGTGGCGGAATTCATCGGCCGCCACGAGAAGGTGCGTTTCGACCGCGCCCACCTGGCGAAGTACACGCAGGACTACATCGAGTGGGAAATCATCTACACGATCCTCGATGCCGAGTACGACCTGTACATGGACACGCAGCAGGCCGTGATCCTGGCCTCGATGCAGATGTTCCTCGACCTCGGCATCTCAACCGCGCCGCGCGCCCAGCAATTGCTGCTGCAGCCGCAAGCGGACACGCCGCCGCTGCCGGACGACGCCCGCACGCGCCATCCGGCGTCGCTGCGCAGCCTGCCGAAAGGGACCTAGCGTGCGTTGTGAGCCAGGCCCGTATTGCCCGGCTTCGGACGCGGGCAGCAGCCTGCCGTACCGCCGGCGCTGAAGCCTGGGTGCTCAGGCCTGCGTGGCTGCGGTTTTCAGCGAGCGCCGGCGGCGCATGGCGCCAAGCAGCGCCAATGGCGCCAGCACCAGCGACAGCGTTCCGGGCTCAGGCAGTTCCGCAGCCTGGACGGTGGTCAGCGAGCCGGCCGTCACAAAGCGAAACTGTCCACAGTTCGTGCATTCGTAGCTGCTCGCAGTATTCAGTGCAAACCTGCCGCCGGCAGCGTTCAAGGGACTGGTGAACGAGAAGTTGAAATACCGATCGCCTGTGTTAGTGAAAAGGATGAAATTGTTCGGTCCTGCGCCAACGCCGAAATACAGACCGCTATTGGCCTTACTGAAAGTGAATGCCGACAGCGCGCCTGCTTCGGTCGTCACGCTGAAGTCCGACGCGACGCGCACGGCCGGGTCCATGACGATCGATCCCTTCGCGGCCGTGCCGTCGGTGAAGGTGACGCTGTCCAGGTTCCAGGTCATCAACGCGGCCTGTGCCGACATCGAAGCCGTGAAAAGCGTTCATCCGGCCAGCGCCAGCTTTACAGTCATCTTGGTTTTCATGTTGTCCCTGAGTGATGAAGTTGTATGTAATGTCCAGTTCTTGTATTACTTTTCTCTTGTTACTTTTCTTTTTTGCAAGATGAGAATAGCGACATATTTGCACTATGTAAATACATATTGCATAAACATCATCCATGGAGGAGTGGCGGCGATGGCGTCCTTGCGCCGCCTTGCGCGCGCCTCGCTGCGCGCGCCTTGGCTACAGTTCTGACCACTACCACCGACAAAGGAGAATGCGATGAACCAGCCCGCGCAACAGCAACAGCCACCCGGCGTCGAAGCCGACCTGCGGCCCCGGGCCGACCACGGCGAAACCAGCTACCGGGGCTCGGGCAAGCTGCAGGACAAAGCGACGATCATCACAGGCGGCGACAGCGGCATCGGGCGCGCGGTGGCGATTGCCTTCGCGCGCGAAGGCGCGGACGTGCTGATTTCCTACCTGAACGAACACGAGGACGCGCAGGAAACCGCGCGCCTGGTCGAGGAAGCCGGGCGCCGTGCGGTGCTGATGCCGGGCGACCTGGCCGAGCCCGCCCACTGCAGGGCGATCGTCGAGCGCGCGGTGGCCGAGTTCGGCCGGATCGACGTGCTGGTGAATAACGCCGCCTTCCAGATGTCGCACGACTCGATCGAGGAAATCCCGGACGCCGAATGGGATTACACCTTCGCGGTGAATATCACGGCGATGTTCCACACCTGTAAAGCGGCGGTGAAGCACATGGCGCCCGGCTCGTCGATCATCAACACGACCTCGGTCAATTCGGACAACCCGAAGCCGACGCTGCTGGCGTACGCCACCACCAAAGGGGCGATCGCCAATTTCACGGGCGGGCTGGCGCAGCTGCTGGCGGAAAAAGGCATCCGCGTGAATTCGGTGGCGCCCGGACCGATCTGGACGCCCCTGATCCCGGCCACGATGCCGCCCGACCAGGTGGAGAGTTTCGGGCAGCAGGTGCCGATGAAGCGCCCCGGCCAGCCGGCCGAGGTGGCGCCGGTGTACGTGCTGCTGGCCTCGAACCAGGCGAGCTATATCTCGGGGGCGCGGATCGCGGTGACGGGCGGGACCCCGATTTTGTGATGCCCCGCCGGCTGCCGGTTAAACGTCCGGCGTCGGTACCGGCGCCGGTGGCGGCACGCCCTCCATCGGCGCCTCTTCCTCTTCGTCTTCGTATTCCTCTTCCTCGGCCGGCGCGGGGGCAGCCGGATCGTCGGTCGGTATGCCCTCCGTGATCTCGCTCGCTTCGATGAATTCTTCTTCCGCCGGCTCCTCGATCTGGATGCGCGGCGGCGCCGCCGGACGGCCGCCCGGGAAGATGGCGGCCTTGTCGATCTTGCCGGCGTCGAGGGCGGTGCGGAAGAAGTCGCCCACCAGCAGGATCGCGTTATGGCCGCCCTGCCCCCAGTAATTGCTGCGCATCGTCACGCGGTTGTCGTTGAAGCCAACCCAGGCGCCGGCGACCAGGTTCGGGTGCATCAGGATGAACCAGCCGTCCGCATTGTTCTGGGTGGTGCCGGTCTTGCCCGCGACGTCGCCGTTGATGCAGAAGCGGTAGCGCACGCCGGTGCCGGTGCCGCGGTTGACCACGCCGCGCAGCATGTCGATCAGGGCCACGCTCGACGCCTGCGACATCGCCCGCTCCGGCGCGGTCCGCCCGAAATCGGCAATCACCGTGCCGTCGCGGTCGGTGATGCGGCGCACGAACAGCGGTTTGCGGTATTCGCCCTGCGCCGCGATGGTGGAATAAGTGCTGACCATTTCCAGCAGCGTCACCGGACTGGTGCCCAGCGCGAGCGAGGGCACGGCCGCGAGTTTGCTCTGGCGCACACCCATGCTCTGGGCGAGCTTGATCACCGGCGGCAGGCCGACGTCCTGCATCACCTGCGCCGTGATCGTGTTTTTCGAGTGCACCAGGCCCTCGCGCATGGTCAGCTGGCGCCCGGTCGTGCCCGACATGTCGGTCGGTTTCCAGACAGTGCCGTCGGCGGCGCGGATCTCCATCACCGCGTCGACATACGGCTGCTCGGGCGGAATGCCTTTTTCCAGTGCCGCGCCGTAGACGATCGGCTTGAAGGTCGAACCCGGCTGGCGCAGGGCCTGGGCCACGTGGTCGAACTGGTCCTTGGCGAAATCGCGGCTGCCGACCCAGGCCTTGACTTCCCCGCTCATCGGGTCCATCGCCACGAAACCGGCTTCCAGGCGCGTCTTCGCTTCGCGCAA
>JAQGLR010000355.1 GCA_028292765.1 Massilia sp.
GGGCCTTGCCCAGCAGGCCCTGCAGGCCGCGGCGCAGCTCGGCCTGCGCCGCGGCGACGGTGGCGCTGCCGGCGCCGAGCGCGAGGATCGAGTCGGCGGCGTGCGCGCGCTGTGCCTCGGGAAGGGGGCGATAGCGCAGCCACAACTGGTAGCCGTCTTCCTCGGCGGCGTGCGACGGCGCCCAGGACAGGATGGCCAGCAAAAAGGCGGCGCAAAGCCGCATGAAAAGGTGCTGCATCGACGGTCTCCAATGTTTTTATGACCGGTGATGTTCACAAATGTGATCCCGGCGTTTCAAATGTTAGCGCGAACCTTTGTAATTTGAAAGCAGTTTCTGGAGCGTGTCCGGGACCGTACCCCGCCGGGCGCGAATCCCGGCCCGGCGGGTGGCGCCTGTCCCCCGATCCGGCGACGCCGCGTACGTAAGCCCCGCGCCCTGGACGGTGTTGTATTCCAAACAATCCGTTGACAACAGCCAATTTTGCCCATTAGACTCGGATGGTTGCGATAACATTCATGTTAAGAAAATGTTCGCGGCTTTGGCCTAAAAATGACAATAACGAGGAGATATTCATGCAGCGCAAAGACGTCACAGTACGTCCGTCCATCCGGGCGGGCGGCCGCATCATTCAATTAACCATTCTCGCGACCCTGGTGCCGGCCGCGTGGGCGCAGGAAGCGCCCGCGGAGCCGATGCAGACCGTGAAGGTGACCGGCTACCGTGGAAGCCTCGAGTCGTCGGCGCGCGACAAGAAGGAAGCGACCGGTTTCCAGGATTCGATCTTCGCCGAGGACCTCGGCAAATTCCCCGACACGAACATCGCCGAGTCGCTCAATCGCATCCCCGGCGTGCAGGTGTCGCGCGACATCAGCGGCGAAGGCGTGAACGTCCAGATCCGCGGCCTCGGGACCAGCTTCACCAAGATCCTGCTGAACGGCGCCCCGGTGGCGGTGGCGTCCACCGGCAGCACCGACAGCCAGAGCACCAACCGGGAGGTCGACCTCGACCTGCTGCCCACCGACCTGTTCACCAAGCTCACCGTCAGCAAGAGCCCGACCGGGGCGCTGCTCGAAGGCGGGGCCGCGGGCGTGGTCGACATGCGCAGCGCGCGCCCGTTCGACCACAAGGGCGACTTCAATTCGATCAGCATCGGCGCTTCGCGCAACCAGGTGGCCGACAAGTGGGGCAACCGCGGTTCGGTCGTTTCCAGCCGCACCTGGGACAATACCTGGGGTATCCTGGGCGGCGTCAGCTGGGGCAACAGCAAGGTCCAGACCGAGGGTTTCGAGACCATCGGCTACACCAACCCGAACCTGACCGCGGCGCAGAGCAGCAGCCCCACCCGCAACCGGACCGGCGGCGGCAACTACACGATTCCCGCCACGGTGCCGTCGAATGCCGGCAACGGGCTGGTCCCGGGCGCCGTCATCGACCAGGCCTTCCTGCTGGCGAACAACCCGGGCCTGACGATCGACCAGATCGATAACGCCCTGATCCCGCGCCTGGGCCGCCGCATGGCGCAGTACGGCGACAAGAAGAAGGTCACCGCCATCCTCTCGGGCGAATACCGCCAGGGCGACGCGCTGCACGTGTACATCGACACGATGTTCAGCGAGAAGAAAAACGAGCTCGAGCGTATCGATACCAACTGGATCGGCCGCAACAGCGCGCTCATCCCGCTCAACATGAAGGTCGACCGCACCGATTGCGCCGACGGTTGCGTGGTCGAGAGCGGCACCTTCGCCAACGCCCAGTACTTCCTCGAATACCGTCCCTACAACGAAAAGGTGCGCCTGACCGGCATCAATCCAGGCTTCGAGTGGAAGCTGTCCGACAGCCTGAAGCTGGACGGCCAGGTCAACTATACCCGTTCGACCTTCAAGCGCGAATCGCCCACCGTCGGCCCGGTGACCCCGACCAATTTCGGCGCGACCGTCAGCTACCGGAACGCCGACGAACCGGTCATCGGCAGCAGCCTCGATACCAACAATCCGGCCAGCTTCGTGATGAACAGCTCGATGGGCGGACGCGTCAACCTGCAGATGGAGGAGCGCGACACCGAGACCCGCGGCGTGCGTTCGGCACTGACCTGGGGCGACAAGGCGTTCAGCGTCAAGGGCGGCTTCGCCTACGACGACATCTCGCGCCGCATATCCGCGCGCGACAACTCGACGCTCTGGGCGGCGGCCGTGTGCGGCGGCACCCCGAACTGCGTCGGCGCCGGCTCCATCGGCGCGAATATCAGCAATTACCTGGTCCAGGGACCGAACAACCTGCTGGCGGTGGACTTCAAGCGCTTCGCGGCCGACACCAACTACGCGCAGCTCGCGCAGGCGGCCCCGATCGTCGCCGCAGCCAACACCGGCGCCGCCACCGGCTTCATCGGCGAGAAGACGGCCGGCGTGTTCCTGCAGGTGGATGGCGCCACCGAGCTGTTTGCGCACCGGCTGCGCTACAACGCCGGCGTGCGCTACGTGCGCACCGAACAGAGCGTGGGCGCCTACAACTCGGTAGCCGACCCGCGCAACGCTGCGCTGCCGGCCGGCGCGACTCCCTTCGCGAACGTGAACCAGTGGGTCTACGTGGACAAGACCTACAACAACACGCTGCCGTCCGCGAGTGCGGTGTATGACCTGGCGAAGAACCTGGTACTGCGCTCCTCGGTGTCGCGCACCATGACGCGCGCCAATCCCGAGGCGCTGCGCCCCGGCATCAACTTCTCGACGCCGTCGGCCGACGTCGCGACGATGGGCAGCCCGGACCTCGCACCCTACATTTCGGACAACCTCGACCTGGGCCTGGAGTACTACACCGGCCGCGAAGGTTATGTGGCGGCGACGCTGTTCCGCAAGAACTTGAACGGTTTCACGGTGAGCCAGAGCAACACGCTGCCGTTCAGCGCCCTGTCTCCCTTCGGCGTCACCTACGAGAGCCTGACCGCGACCCAGCAGCAGGCGATCGACGCGCGCGGCGGGCCAGGCGAGGCCTCGATCGTGACGACGGTCCAGCGCAACGCGGCCGGCCTGCTGAAGGTCAGTGGCCTGGAACTCGGCTGGGTGCAGCCGCTCGACAAGCTGCTGCCGTGGCGCGGTTTCGGCTTCTCCGAAACCCTGACGCTGATCCGCCAGAAGGCCAGCGGCGAAGGCTCGCAAGGCTTCGTGGCGCTCGGCGTGCCGAAAAAGAGCAACAACTTCCAGGTCTACTACGAGCGGGGCGGTTTCATGGCGCGCCTGTCGCACTCGTACTCGCAGGGCAGCCAGATCGCGAACGCGAACCAGAACGGCGTCACCAAGGCCGCGCTGTTCAGCGACGACTTCAAGCAGCTGGACTTCTCGTCGAGCGTGGACCTGGGCAGTTATATCGACCGCGACCACATGCCGACCCTCTCCTTTGACGTGGTCAACCTGACCGATACCGTGCGCCGCACGTATTTCCAGTACCCGAACGCGACCTTCACGCGGTACAAGCCGGGCCGCACGCTGGCAGTGGGACTGCGCGGGAAATTCTGAGTGGGCCTTTCGCGTTCCGTCGCCGCCTGCCTCGCGCTGGCGGCGCTGTGCCTGGCCTCGGCTTCGACGCACGCCCGGGATAGCGCTTCTCCGGGCGTCTTCAAGGGCAACTGGGCCGGCCCGCCGGCCTCGAAGCCGGCGTCCGCCCTGAAGGGCGTCCCGGCCGCGGCCTTGCCGGCCTACGCGCAGGCCGGTTCGAGGTCGCCTTTCGTCAAGCATGTGCTGGTGCTCGGCGGCGCCCGCGGCTGGCACCACGATTCGATCCCGAGCGCCATGGCGGCGGTGTTCCGGTGGGGCCGGGCCAGCCACCTGTGGGAGACCGAGATGCGCTCGGAGTTCAGCCTGGTCAACGGCGGTGGCGGCCGTCCGATGCCGGCGGGATTTCGCCCCGAGGGCTTGCGCGATTTCGATGCCATCGTGGTGGCCAGCGCCACCGGCGACTGGGGCCTCGACGGCAGCCAGAAGGCGGCACTGCTGGACTTCGTGCGCGGCGGCGGCGGCCTGGTGGTCATGCATGGCGGGATCGACGCCAACCACGGCTGGAAGGATTACATCGACATGGTGGGCGGGGAATTCGTCTCGCATCCGTTCAATACCGGAGAGCAGCCGGTGTTCCCGTTCCCCTTGCTCAACGAGAACCCGGCGACGCCGATGACGGCGTTTTTGCCGCGCCAGTTCGTCAAGCAGGACGAGCTGTACGTGATCCGTAATTTTTCGCGCGACGACATCGCCGTGTTGATCAGCGTGGACAAGAATGTGCTCGACATGTCGCGCGAAGCATGGCAATTGCCGCCCGGCCGCGACATCCCCGTGGCCTGGACCAAGTCTTACGGCAAGGGCAGGGTGTTTGCTTCCACCATCGGCCACACCAGGGAAGCGTTCGACGATCCCGAGGTGGCGCGCATGTACGCCGAGGCGATCAAGTGGGTGCTGGGCTTGACGGGGCCGGCCGCAAGCGCAACCGGCCACTAGTTCCGTATGTCGAAAGAAAACGTGGTCTTGAAAACAAAATCCGGGTCGATGCCGGTGTCGGGCCGCAGGTATCGGGACAACGCGAACTGCCCCTTGCCTTTCATGTAGGCGAGCAGGCTGTTCTTGATGGCACGCGGATCTTCGAGCTCCGCCGTCGCCAGGTTCCTCCAGAAGGAACCCCGGTTCACGTTGACATCGATCTCGCCCGGCTGCCAGGTGATGGTCCCGTCCGCGGGACGAAATTCCATCACGACCGAGCCCGTCACGCCGTTGTACAGGGCGGTAGGGGGGAATCGCATCTGCGCGTTCATCTCTGCAATCACGCCGGCCATGTAGACGCAGCCCTGGAACAGGCCCGGCGGCATGCGCTCGAGCCCGTCGTTGAAGCCATCGGGGTTCGCCTTGGGATCAACGGCGGGCAGGCAGTTGGCGGGGATCGCCCCCCGGCTCCAGTGCGTCGCCACCCACCACAGTGCAAGCCCGTTATCGCGCCCGGCCACCGCATACCCGGCTATCAGGCGGGGAAGGGCGGAACGGTTGCCTGCCTCGTCCGCGAGCATGTACAAGCCTGCCGCCTTGTCGCGGTTGGCTTGCACGCAGAGGCCTTCTTCATACATCGTCCCCGCGAGTAACAGCACATCCGGATGCTTCGATTTCAGGCCGGGCTTGAGCGCCTCCACGGCGCTTTTGCCATGACCGCTTTCGATCATGGCGGTGATCCCGCGTGTCGCGTTGTAGTCAGGCTCGACCTACGTGGGGGCGGCGCCCGCTGGCGCCGCCAGTGCGCAGAGTACGCCGCAGGCAAACAATCGCCTGGTCGAGGTAGTGTGCTTCACCATTCATCCTCCTGGAAGAAGAATAAAAAAATCGCGGGCCGCAAAGCGGCCCGCGATTTCATGCGGATCAAACGTCTTCTATCAGAAGTCGTACGAAGCGCGGATGCCGAAGCTGCGGCCAGTCTTGAACCAGGCGCGGCCCAGCATGCCGGCGTGCTGCTGCATCAGCTGCTTGACCGTGGTGTCGGTCAGGTTGGTCGCCTCCACGCCGACCCGCAGCTTCGGCGTGACGTTGTAGAAGAACGAACCATCGAGCTGGCCGTAATCGTCCATCCACAGCGGCAGGCCGTAGGCCTGGTTGTTGTTGCCGTTGAAGGTGCCGAAATTCGGGCTGGACGGATTCAGGTCGCGCGCGTCGGTGCCGCGGGTACCGTAGTTGTTCACGCCGAGCAGGTAGCGCGAACGCCAGTTGTAGGCCAGGCGCGCCTGGACCGGTCCCTTCTCGTACATCACCGCAACGTTGATGGTCCTGCGCGACAGGCCCTGCAGCGGCAGGTCGGTAAACGACTGCATGTTGGTGTCGCAGCCGTTGATCGCCAGGTTCAGGTTGTCCGCGCCCTCGCCGCCGGTACACCATTCCGAGTACACCGGATTGTTCAGCTTGCGCTTGCTGTCCACGAAGGTGAAGCTGGCCTGGGTGCCGAGGCCGCGCAGCCACTCGGGAACGAAGTCGAAGTAGTGCTGGTAGGCGAGCTCGAAACCACGTGCATGGCCATGCGCGCCGTTGGTCGGGCCGGTCACCAGGAACTGGCGGCCCTGGCCGCCGGCATCCTTCACTTCGTAGTTGTACATCTGGTTGACGATGATGTTCTTGATGTCCTTGTTGAACACCGCAGCGGTCAGCGAACCGGCCTTGGCGAAATACCATTCCGCGGTCAGGTCGACCGAGGTCGCGGTGGCCGGGCGCAGGTTCGGGTTGCCCTGGGCGGCGCCGCTCAGGGTGACGCCGTTGAACGTCACCGTGGTTGGTTGACCGGTAGTGCCTCCGCCCGTCGTCGTCGAGCGCACCGATTGCGACAGCGAGGTGTAGGCGGCCAGCTGGGTGAAATCAGGGCGCGATATCGACTTGGCGACGGCGAAGCGGAACTGCAGGTTTTCCCTGGCCTTGTAGCGCAGGTTCAGGCTCGGCAACCAGTTGTGGTACTCGTTCTCATAGTCCTGGCGCTTGGAGAAGGCCGGGATGTTCGGGATCAGGTTCGCGCCCACCACGTTCGCGCCGGCCGGGATGACGGGCACGTTCGGGGCGAATACGGTGTAGCCGTACGCATTCGACTTGGTGTTGACGTAACGCACGCCGAGGTTGCCGTCGATCGGGAAACCCCAGTCGTCGAAGCTGAAGCGCGTCTGGGTGTAGAACGCACGGCTCTTTTCGCTCTGCTGGTTGACCGAGGCCGGGTCGTTCGCGAAACCGGCCGGCTTCCAGGCGGCGCAGGTGCCCCAGCCCTGGGCGGCGGCCTGTTCCTTGCACAGGGCCAGGCTGTAGCCGTGCAGTTTGGCATAGCTGGCCGGGTAGCCGCGCGCCACGGCGTCGTCCGGGAACAACACGCTCGGGATGGTCACGCCGCCGCCGAAGAAGTTCGGGAACTGGGTCAGGGTGGCGCCGCCCGCGAAGCGCGGATCGTTCAGCGAAGCCACGGCCGGGATGCGCCAGCCCACCATCCACGGCTGGGTCACGCCCTGCCAGTTGTAGCTCGGGTTGGTGTTCTGGTTGAGCGTGTCGCGGTTCTGCAGGCGCACGCCGAAACGGATGTCGCGCAGCACCGGATGATCGAAGTCGTACTTGACGTCGGTCTTCCAGGCCTTGCTGTCGGCGGCCGAGTTGTCCAGGTGCTCCATCGTGTAGGCCCAGTAGTAGTTCGCCGGGTTGGCGAAGTACTGCAGGTCGGCCGGGCTGAAGCTGAAGGTCGGCCGGTCGCCGCGGAAATCGACGGTCTGGCTCGGCACCCGGATGCCGGTCGCCACGTCCGAATCGAAGCCGTCGGTGCGCGCCTTCATGCGCTGGAAATCGGTGGTGACGGTCCAGGCCGGGGACACGCGCCACTGGACGTTCAGGGACACGTCCTGGGTCGCCGAATTGCGGTCGGAGACGCGGCGGTCGGTGTTGTAGTTGACGCCGCCGTTGAGCGGATTCGACCAGGTGCCGGACTGCATGGCGCCGGTATCCGAGAAGCTGCCGTTCGCGACCTGCATGGCGTACGGGCTCGTTTCCTGGGTCAGCAGGGCCTGCTCGGACCAGTCTTCGTTGTAACGCGAGCGGAAGTAGGTCAGGCTGGCGGTCAGGTCGCGCATCGGACGCCACTGGAAGGCCGCGTAGTCGCCCTTGCGGGTGCGGTCGTAGGCCTGTGAACGCCATTCGGCGCCTTTCGGCACCCAGATGGTCTTGCCCGGCACGATGTCGTTCACATGCGGGTAGTAGGGCGATACCATCATCGAGTCGGTACGGGTCCGGCTCTTGGATGATGTCACGTCGATCAGGGCGCCGACTTCGCCGAGCGGCGTGGTCCAGCGGTTCGACACCAGCACGGATCCGGTTGGCGCTGCCTTGCCCTTGCGCAGTTCCGAATAGTTCGCGGAGCCCGACAGCGCGCCCTTGAAGCCCTTGAAGTCGAAGGGCATGGCCGTGCGCAGGTTGACGATGCCGGAAATGCCGCCTTCGATGTGCTCGGCCGACGGGTTCTTGTACACGTCGACGCCGGCCATCAGCTCGGGAGGCACGTCACTGAAGCTCAGCGAGCGGCCGCCGTTGGCCGAGAAGGCTTCGCGGCCATTCAGTTCGGACAGGACGTAGGTCAGGCCGCGGATCGCGATGCCCGAACCTTCGACCGCATAGTGCTGCGGGTCGTTCGGCGCGCTGCGGTCCATCGTGACGCCGACGACGCGGCTCAGCACTTCGGTGATCGAGCGGTCGGGCAGCTTGCCGATGTCTTCGGCGACGATCGAATCGACGACTTCGTCCGCGTCCTGCTTGAGCTTCTGGGCCGATTGCAGGGCGGCGCGCTGGCCGGTCACTTTCACGACTGCCGTCGCCGGCACGCTCGGCTCGGTGGTAGTGGTGTCGGCCGTCTGGGCCCATGCTGCGCTGGCGGACAGGACGGCGATTTGTGCAACCGCCATGGCGATCGCTGTTTTCTGGAACTTCCTCACTTTGTCTCCCTGATATAGGTGATTTTTTTATCTGACAGCCGGACGCGCCAGTACTGCATCGTGCCTCTGCTATCACTCGTTGTTGCACGCTACCATAAATTTTCTACGGAAACCTTACAAATTCGTAAGTTTTGTCATTACACAACACTGATTCCAGCAAAGCGTGCTGGTGCAGGTCCGATGTGCTGCCGGGTCGGCATTTCCTTGCGAACGGGCGAGGTAAGGCTGTCCGAAAATACGGACGTGTTGCAGCAGCCGGCGTCACAGGATGCCTACAGTACGCAATAGCGTGCGCAAGGTCAAGAAATCGATTTCATAGAAATTCGATTCGTGTTGGAGGGAGACGCGTCCGACGGCTTCCGGTCGACCCCTGCGGCGCCTGGCCGGGGAGGCGAAAAGGATCATGATCGTCCATCATTTTTTCCCAGTTTCATTGCATCGTGCGGCAACGGTGCCGTACTGCCCCCGATCGCGGCGCGACAGCCCTTGCAGGGGTGCGTCAATGTTTGCAGGACTCAACATCATGGGCACTTCGCCGCCCCTGCATGTTAGCGTGAACATTTCACTTGCCCTGCCTTGCCGGCTTGGCTTAGGATGGGCGCACATTGCTGACCTGAATAACAACAAGCAGGAGACCATGCCCACCCACGCTTTTGCCTGCCTGCGCGCGCCGCATCTGCTTGCCTTGCTGCTGGGTCTCGCAGGTCCTGGCGCCATCGGCGGCGTGTGCGCCGCCCCCGAGCTGGTGTTGCGCTACGACCGTCCGGCCCGCGACGACGACACCGGCTGGGAGCGCGAAGCCCTCCCGATCGGCAACGGGCGCATCGGCGCGATGGTGTTCGGCCAGCCCGGCCGCGAGCATCTGCAGTTCAACGATATTTCGCTGTGGACCGGCGACGACCGCGTCATGGGCGCCTACCAGCCGTTCGGCGACCTGCGTGTCGATTTGCCGGGGCATGCGTCCGGGGCGGTCGACTACCGCCGCAGCCTGGACCTCGCGCGCGGCGTCCATGAAGTCAGCTACACCATCGGTGGGGTCCGCTTCCGGCGCGAGGCCTGGGCCAGCCATCCGGCCCAGGTCATCGTGCTGCGCCTGTCGGCCGACCGGGGTGGCCAATACAGCGGTTCCGTCGAACTCGGCGACCGCCACGGCGCCCACCTGGCCGCGCACGCGGGTCCATCGGGCAAGCGCCTGTACGCGACCGGCAGCCTGGCCGGCTTCGTCCAGCCCGGCGGGCAGCCCAGCGCCAATACGATGACCTACGCCAGCCAGGTCGAGGTCATGCACGAGGGCGGCAAGGTCGCGGTCGAGGGCGGGCGCATCGTCTTTTCCGGCTGCGATGCCGTCACGCTGGTGCTCGGCGCCGGTACCAGTTATGTGCTCGATCCCGCGCGCCGCTTCCAGGGCGAGCATCCGCTGGCGCGGGTCACCAGCCAGGTGTCGAACGCGGCGGCGCGTCCGCTGCCCCAGCTGCGCGCCGAGCACGAGCGCGACCTCGCCGGGCTGCTGGGGCGGGTCACGCTCGACCTCGGCGCCGCGCCAGCCGCGCGCCGCGCGCTTCCCCTTGATGCGCGCCTGCGGGCCTATACGGCGCAGGGCGGCGACCCGGAGCTGGAGGCCCAGCTGTTCCAGTACGGGCGCTACCTGCTGGCATCGAGCTCGCGCGGCTCGCTGCCGGCCAACCTGCAGGGACTCTGGAACAACAGCCTCACGCCTCCCTGGAACGCCGACTACCACACCAACATCAACATCCAGATGAACTACTGGCCGGCCGGGGTCGCCAACCTGGGTGAACTGGCGCAGCCCTTCTTCGACTTCGTGAACGGCATGGCCCCGATTTACCGGCGCGACACGGCGGCCGAATTCAAGGCCGGCGATGGCAGGCCGGTACGGGGCTGGACCGTGCGCACCGAATCGAATCCGTTCGGCGCCAGCGGCTACCTGTGGAACAAGACCGCCAGCGCCTGGTACGCGCGGCACTTCTGGGAACACTACGCGTTCACGCGCGACGCCGCCTTTTTGCGCCGCGTCGCCTATCCGGTGATGAAGGAGGCCAGCGCCTTCTGGGAGGACTACCTCAAGGCGCTGCCGGACGGGCGCCTGGTGGCGCCGCAGGGCTGGTCGCCCGAGCATGGCCCGGTCGAGGACGGGGTGAGCTACGACCAGCAGATCGTCTGGGACCTGTTCGACAATACGGTGCGGGCGGCCGACGCCCTCGGCGTCGACCGCGAGTTACGCGAGCGCCTGGCCGGGCTGCGCGACCGTCTCGCGGCGCCGCGCACCGGCAGCTGGGGCCAGTTGCTGGAATGGCTGGAAGAAAAGAAGGACCCGGTGCTCGACACGCCGGGCGACACCCACCGCCATGTTTCCCACCTGTTCGCCCTGTTCCCGGGCCGCCAGATCACGCCGCGCGCGTCCCCGGCCCTCGCCGCAGCCGCGCGCCGCACCCTGGAAGCCAGGGGCGACGCCGGCACCGGCTGGTCGATGGCCTGGAAGATGGCGTTCTGGGCCCGGCTGCGCGATGGCGACCGCGCCTACCGCATGCTGCGCGGCCTGCTCGCCACGCCCGGCGCCCGGGCTGCCGAACAGGCCGGCCCCGGATCGGAGCACAACAACGCCGGCGGCACCTATCCGAACATGTTCAGCGCCCACCCGCCGTTCCAGATCGACGGCAACTTCGGCGCGACCGCGGCGATCGCCGAACTGCTGCTGCAGTCGCACGACGGCGAGATCGACCTGCTGCCGGCTCTGCCGTCGGCATGGCCGGACGGGAAGGTGAGCGGCCTGCGCGCGCGCGGCGGCTATGAAGTCGATATCGCCTGGCAGGGCGGGCGCCTCACCAGCGCCGCCGTGCGTTCGGTGGCAGGGACGGGCGTCACAAAGGTGCGCTACGGCGCCCGCACCATTCAACTGCGCATGAAACCGGGCCAGGCCAGGCGGCTGACTGCGCAACAGTTTTGACAGGGACCCAGGAACAATGAACCGATTCGCGAAAACGGCGCTGGCGGCACTGATGGGTACCGTGACGATGGCGCAGGCGGCGGCAGGCCCCGATCTGCCCACGCTCGTGGAGCGCGACGGCCGCCACGCCTTGCTGGTCGACGGCGCACCCTTCCTGGTGCTGGGCGGCCAGGCGCACAACTCCAGCAATTACCCGGCCGCGCTGCCCAGGGTCTGGCCCGCGCTGAAGGACGCGCATGCGAACACCCTCGCCATTCCCGTGGCCTGGGAACAGGTCGAGCCGCGCGAGGGGCAGTTCGATTTTTCCTGGGTCGATACCCTGGTCGGCCAGGCCCGCCAGCACAAGAAACGGCTGGTGCTGCTGTGGTTCGGCACCTGGAAGAACACCGGGCCGGCCTACACGCCGGAATGGGTCAAGTTCGACAACCGGCGCTTCCCGCGCATGCTCGACAAGGAAGGCAAGGCCAGCTACTGCCTGTCGCCGTTCGGCGAAGCCACGCTCGCCGCCGACAAGCGCGCCTTCGTCGCGCTGATGGAACACATCAAAAGGATCGACGCCCGCGAGCGTACCGTCATCATGGTGCAGGTCGAGAACGAGGTCGGCACGTATGGACTGGCGCGCGACCACGCGCCGCGTGCCCAGGCCGCGTTCGGGCAGCCGGTGCCGGCCGCGGTGCTGGCGCGCCAGCCGGCGCTTCCCGGCCGGCCGGCCCGGGGCAGCTGGAGCGAGGTCTACGGCGACTACGCCGAGCAATACTTCCACGCCTGGGCGATCGCCAGCTATATCGAGGAAATCGCGAAAGCCGGGCGCGCCGTCTACGACCTGCCGATGTTCGTCAACAATGCCCTGCGTGACCCTGGTGACCCCGGCGAGCCGGGCGCCCCGCCGCAGCCGGCAAGGCCATGGAAGGGCGATTTCGCCAGCGGCGGCCCGACCTGGGACGTGCTCGGCATCTACAAGGCGGCTGCGCCCCACATCGACTTCGCCGCTCCCGACATCTACATGCCGGAGTCGAACAAGGTCAGGGCGAACCTGGAGCGCTTCGCGCGGCCGGACAATGCGCTGCTGGTGGCCGAGATGGGCAATGCGGCGCCGTATGCGCGCTATGTCTACGAAATCGTCGGGCGCGGCGCGCTCGGCGTCGTCCCCTTCGGCATCGACTACGCCAGCTACAGCAATTACCCGCTCGGCGCGAAGTTCACCGACCGCCGCATGGTCGAGCCTTTCGGAGCCGTGTATGCCGCCTTTGCGCCGATGGCGCGCCTGTGGGCGCGCTGGGCCTTCGAAGGGCGCACGCACGGGGTGGCGGAGGGCGACGACCGGGCGCCGCAAACGATCGCGCTGGACGGCTGGAAGGCCAGCGTGTCGTTCCGCGAATTCCAGTTCGGCGAGCGCCAGTACCTGCGCGACAAGAACGAATACGCCGCCGGCACCGAAACGCCGAATGGCGGCGTCGCGATCGCGCAGACTGGACCGGGCGAATTCGTGCTGGTCGGGCAGCAGGCGCGCATCAAGCTGTCGGCCACGCTTGAGAAGCCCTCGATGTACGCGCGGGTGGAGGAGGGACGCTTTGACGCCGCCGGAAAATGGATCATGGAGCGCAACTGGAACGGCGACCAGACCGATTACGGCCTGAACCTGCCGGCTACGCCGACGGTACTGAAAATCAGGATGCGCACTGTCGAATACTAAATACCAACTACAAACAAAAAGAACCAGGAGACCCGCAATGCAAACCACAAGAATCGCCAGCGCAAGCATCACCACTGCGCTGCTGCTGTCCGCAGCCAGCCAGGCCCTCGCGGGCAGCTACCGGCAGACCGCCACCGGTATCGAGGTCCAGCCCGACCGGGGCGCGGCCAAAGTGGTGCGCCTGAACCTGATGAGCGACAACATCATCCAGGTGGTGAAGCTGGACACGCCCGGCAAGGCGCTCACGCCGTCGCTGATGACGGTGGCCACGCCGTGCAATTGCACCTTCAGCGCGAGCGCCACGCGCGTCGGCAAGGACCAGGCGGTGCTGCTCAAGGCCGGCAGGATCTCGGCCGCCGTGTCGCTGAAGGACGGCCGCGTCTCCTTTTTCGATGCGGCCGGCAAGCCCTTCCTGGAACAGGCTTCGGAGGCGATGCGGCCGGTCAAGGTCGGCGGCAAGCCCTTCCTCGCGATCCAGCAGGGCTTCAACCACGGCACCCGCGACGCCTACTACGGCCTGGGCCAGCACCAGAACTCGCAGATGAACTACAACGGCGAAGACGTGCTGCTGGCCCAGCACAACATGATCGCCGCGGTCCCCTTTGTCGTCTCCGACAAGAACTACGGCCTGCTGTGGGATAACAACGCGATCACGCGCTTTGGCGACCCCACGCCCTATGCCTGGCTGTCGCGCGACCTGAAGCTGAGGGACCACCAGGGCAAGCCGGGCGGCCTGACGGCGCGCTACTACATCGACGGCAAGCTGGCGCTGACGCGCAAGGAAAAGGACATCGCCTACCAGTACCTGAAGGACCTGGCCGAGCACTGGCCGAAGGAACTGCCGCCCATCAAGGACATCAAGGACGCGAAGGTGGTCTGGGATGGCAGCATGGAGAGCGACAAGCCGGGCGTGCACAAGATGCAGCTGTATTCCTCCGACTACGCGACCCTGAGCGTGGGCGGCAAGCAGGTGATGGACGTCTGGCGCCAGGGCTGGAACCCGTGGTACCACAACTTCGAAGTGAAGTTCGAGAAGAACAAGCCGGTCAGGCTGCACCTGGAATGGAAGACCTCCGGCGGGATGGTGGCGCTCACCCACAACAACCCGCTGCCGGCGCCTGCGCGCCACTCCCTGACCATGTCCTCCGAAGTGGCCGAGGCGATCAATTACTACGTTGTCAAAGCCGACAGCATGGACCGGGTGATCGCCGGCTACCGCCACCTGACCGGCCAGCAGCCGATGATGCCGAAGTGGTCCTACGGTTTCTGGCAGTCGCGCCAGCGCTACGAGACACAGCAGCAGCTGCTCGACACCGTGTCGGAATACCGCCAGCGCGGCTGGCCGCTCGATAACATCGTGCAGGACTGGTTCTACTGGCCGGAAGACGGCTGGGGCTCGCACGACTTCGACAAGGCCCGCTTCCCGGACCCGAAGGGCATGGTCGACGCCGTCCACAAGCAGAACGCCCGCATCATGCTTTCGGTCTGGGGCAAGTTCTACGCGAATACCGACAACTACAAGGAGCTCGCGGCCAAGGGCTACATGTGGACGAAAAACGTCGAGAACGGCGACCTCGACTGGGTCGGGCCGGGCTACAAGAACAGCCACTACGACCCCTACACGAAAGAGGCGCGCGAGATCTACTACCGCCAGATGAAGCACAAGCTGGTCGACCTCGGCTTCGATGCCTGGTGGATGGACAACACGGAACCGGACATCCTGTCGAACAGCCGCCCCGACGACTTCAAGAAGCTGATCGGGCCGACCGTCTACGGCGCCGGCGAAATCACCTTCAATCCCTACAGCCTGGTGCACTCGCAAGGCCTGATCGAGGGCCTGCGCCGCGACCAGCCGGACAGGCGCCAGTTCATCCTGTCGCGCTCCGGTTTCGCCGGCATCCAGCGCAACTCGGTGGCCGTGTGGAGCGGCGACACCGTCGGCCGCTGGAACAACCTGGCCGACCAGGTCGCGTCGGGCGTGAACTTCTCGATGTCGGGCATCCCGAACTGGACCCATGACATCGGCGGCTATGCCCAGGAGACCCGCTACCAGGCGGGCGATGTCGGCTCGGCCCAGGAAAACCGCAGCACCGGCACCAAACAGGCCAGGCCGGAAGACATGAAGGAGTGGCGCGAGCTGAATTTGCGCTGGTTCCAGTTCGCCGCTTTCTCCCCGCTGTTCCGTTCGCACGGCGAGGTGGTCAAGCGCGAGATCTACAACCTGGTCGCCGGCGACGATGCGATGCGCGACTCGATGGTCGGGTACCTGAAGCTGCGCTACCGCCTGATGCCCTACATTTACACGATGGCGGCCGACACCCACTACAACTCGGGCACGATGATGCGCGGCCTGGTGATGGACTTCCCGCACGACGACCGCGTCAAGGACATCAAGGACCAGTACATGTTCGGCCCGGCCTTCATGGTGGCGCCGGTTACCGGCTACGGCGAGCGCTCGCGCCAGGTCTACCTGCCGGCCGGCGCCGACTGGGTCGATTTTCATACCGGCGAGCGTTACCGCGGCGGCGCCAGCATCGCCGTGCAGGCCCCGCGCGAGCGCATCCCGCTGTTCCTGCGCGCGGGCAGCGTGATCACGACCGGGCCGGTGACGCAGTATGTCGACGAGAAGCCGGACGCGCCGCTCGTGCTCCAGGTAGTGGCGGGCGCGAACGGCGAAACCAGCCTGTACGAGGACGACGGCGTGACGAATGCCTATGCGCGCGGCGAATACAGCCGCATCCCGGTGCGTTACGACGACAAGGCCGGCCTCGTGACGATCGGCGCGCGCGTCGGCCAGTACAAGGGCATGCCGGCGCAACGCGAATTCAGGGTGCGCATGCTGCGCCAGGGCGTCGCGGCGGCGAGCGACCTCGATGCCTTCGACAAGACCGTCCGCTACGATGGCCAGCCGGTCACCATCAAGCTGTGAGGCAGCTGTGAGGCGGCGCTTCCTGAAAACGGCAGGATCGGTCGCGGCGGCGCTGTTCGCGCCGGTGACTATGTCTGCCCCCGCGGCGGCGCCGCTGGCGCTGTCCGACCCCCAGGCCAGCGCGCGCACGCGGGCCGTGTACGCGTGGCTGCACTCCATCTGGGGCAAGCAGGTCATCGCCGGCCAGCAGGACCTGACCTGGGACGACAGCGTCGACATGGCCCGGCGCGTGTTCGACGACACCGGCAAGTACCCGGCGCTGATGGGCTACGACTTCATGAACACCGGGATGACCGGGGCCACCGCCTCCGGCCTGCGCCAGGTCGATGAAGCCATCGCCTTTGCCCGGCGCGGCGGCCTGGTCACGTTCTGCTGGCACTGGCGCGATCCGGCCCTCCTGAAAACCGGCCGCGTCAACCATGCCAACTTCTACGTGCGCGAGCCGGACGCCGCGAAGAATACCGGCTTCACCATCCCGGTCGCGGGGGGCACGCTCGATACCGCCAGCCCGGCCTGGCGCCAGCTCAACGACGGCATCGACCTGGTGGCGGCAGAACTCGGGCGCCTGCAGGACGCCGGCGTCACCGTGCTGTGGCGCCCGCTCCACGAGGCGTCGGGCCACAAGGGCGACGGCTGGTTCTGGTGGGGACGCACGCGTAGCGACGGCGTGCCGCAGTCGCAGGCCTGCATCCTGCTGTGGCGCCACATGCATGAGCGCATGGTGAAGGTCCACAAGCTGCACAACCTGATCTGGGTCTGGAACGGCCAGGATGCGGCCTGGTATCCCGGTGACGATACCGTCGACATCGTCGGCTGGGACATCTATGACGAGGGCGACGGCAAGCGCTACAAATCGCAGGCCGGGACCTACCGCCAGGCGCAGGCCATCGGCGGCAAGGGCGGCCGCTCCAGGCCGATCGCGCTCACCGAAACCAGCTACATCCCCGACCCGGACAAGATGGCGGCGGACGGCGCGCCGTGGCTCTGGTTCACCGTCTGGAACGATGCCCGCGCCGGCGCCGGCGTGGCCGACAAGGGCAACTTCTGGAGCGGCGACTACTACAACACGCTCGAGCACAAGAAGAAGGTCTACCACCACCCGAAGGTCATCACGCTGGACAAGCTGCCGGCATTCCTGAAAGCGCCGCAATGAAACGTCTCGCCACGCTACTGAGCCTGACCCTGGCCGGGCTGCTGCATGCCGGCGCCGCCCTGGCCGGCGCCACGGTCGCACCCGGCGACAAGAACCTGCAGTACACGGGCCGCATCGATTTTTCGCAGCCGGCGGCGCCGGTGATCTCCTGGCCCAACACGGCGATCGCCGGCCGCTTCACCGGCTCCTCGCTGGCCGTCAAGCTCGAGGACCAGCATGGCAGGAACTACTTCAACGTGTTCCTGGACGGCGACCTGGGCTCCCCCCTGGTCATCGAAGCGAAGCAGGGCGCGGCGACCTACGTGGTGGCGCAGGGGCTGGCCCCCGGCCCCCACAGTTTCCTGATCACCAAGCGCACCGAGGGCGAGGAGGGCGCGACGGTGTTTCGCGGCCTGGAACTCGACGAGGGAGGCAGGCTGCTGGCTCCGCCTGCCCGTCCCGCGCGCAGGATCGAGTTCTTCGGCGACTCGATCACCAGCGGCATGGGCAACGAAGGCGCGCTCAACGGCCGCGACGACGCGGGCAAGGACAAGAACAGTTTCCTGTCCTATGCGGCGATCACGGCGCGCAGGCTGGACGCCGAAGTCCACCTGAGCTCGCAGAGCGGCATCGGCGTGATGATCAGCTGGTTCCCGTTCACGATGCCGGATTTCCATGACCAGCTGAGCGCGGTCGGCGACAACGACAGCAAATGGGATTTCGCCAGCTGGACGCCGGACGTGGTCGTGGTCAACCTGCTGCAGAACGACAGCTGGCTGATCGGGCGCGACCACAAGCTGCAGCCGGAGCCGGACGAGCCCCGGCGCATCGAAGCCTATCGCAGTTTCGTACAACGACTCCGCCGGCTCTACCCGAAGGCCTACATCGTCTGCGCGCTCGGGAGCATGGACGCGACCAGGCCGGGCTCGCCCTGGCCGGGCTATGTGACGGCGGCGGTGGAGAGAATGCGCCGCGACGGCGACAAGCGCATCGATACGCTGTTCTTCGCGTACACGGGCTACGGCCAGCATCCGCGGGTGAACCATCACCAGGCGAATGCGGCGAAGCTGACGGCGTTTATCAGGAAGAAGATGGGGTGGTGAAGCCGGCGATATACGCGCCATGCTCCGGCATCCTGCCCACCACCTGGCGGACCAGGTCGCGCAGACCCGCAAAATGCCCGTGCACGGCGCGGATATCCATCTGGTCGACAAACGGATCGTAGCGCTTCGGCACCACCCCGAGCCCCATCAGCATGGCCACGAACGATGGTTCGGCGAAGCCGTTCGGGTCGATGATGGCCACGCGCCCGGTTTCGCGGAACAGCTCGATCTGGTGGCGCAGCGAATCGGGAACGGGCATCCCGGCGCAGTAGCGCCAGAATTCGGAATCGTCGCGCTTCGTGAGCTTGTAGTGCAGGATGATGAAGTCGCGCACCGATTCGTAGCGAATACCCATGGTGCGGTTGAATTCGTCGGCCAGCGAGGCGCTGCAGTCGCGGTCCGGGAACAGTTCGATGAGTTTGCCCACCGCCGTTTCGATCAGGTGGATGCTGGTCGACTCGAGCGGTTCGATGAAGCCGGCCGACAGGCCGATGGCGACGCAGTTCTTGATCCAGGATTTGCGCCGGCGGCCGGTGACGAAGCGCAGCTGGCGCGGCTCGTCCAGGGCCGCGCCGTCGAGTCCGTCCTCCAGCACCTGGCGCGCGCCTTCGTCGGTGGTGAAGGCGTCGCTGTACACGTGGCCGTTGCCGGTGCGGTGTTGCAGGGGGATGCGCCAGACCCAGCCCGCTTCCCTGGCCGTCGCGCGCGTATAGGGAGTCATCCCGGGGCTGCTGGCGCAGGGAACGGTCCACGCGCTGTTGCAGGGCAGCTGGTCGCTCCAGTCGTCGTAGCCGGCCTTGAGCAGCCCTTCGATCAGCAGGCCGCGGAACCCCGAGCAGTCGATGAACAGGTCGCCTTCGATGCGGCGGCCGTCGCGCAGCCTGACGGCCGTGACGAAGCCCGTTTCCGGGTGCTGCTCGGCTTCCACGATCATGCCCTCGATGCGCTGGGCGCCGCGCGCCACCGCATAGTCGCGCAGGTAGTTGGCGTACAGGCCGGCGTCGAACTGGAAGCCGTAGGAATAGGCGTCGGTGACCGCAGGCGTCTGGCTGCTGGGCGGGGTGAATTTCATGTCGCGCGCCATCATCGACGACACCGACCAGTTTTCCAGCGCCGGCATGGTGTTGAACTGTTTTGCCAGCCGCAGCCAGTACATGTGCGACGGCTGCGCGCCGGCCGACGGGCCGAAGTCGCCGAAGCCGTGGAAGAAACGGTTCCCGAGGTGGCCCCAGTCCTTGAACTCGATGCCGAGCTTGAAGGTGGCCTTCGTTTTCCGGATGAAGTCGGCCTGGTCCAGGCCCAGCGCCGCATTGTAGAAGCGGATCGTCGGCAGGGTCGACTCGCCGACCCCGATGGTGCCGATCTCCGCAGACTCCACCAGGATCACTTCGCAGCCCCCGCCCGGCTTGTTGGCCAGGCGCTGGGCCAGCGGGGCGGCCGTCATCCAGCCGGCGGTGCCGCCGCCCACGATGACGATGCGGCGGATGGCGTTGTCGTTCATGTCGTCTCCTGTTCTTGTTGTTGCGCGTCTTTTGTCGGGCGCGTCAATACGACAGGAAGTGTAGAGCAGCCACGGATTGCCATGCAATAAAAATGTTTACACATGACAATCCGTGCTTGCGCGGGCTGTCAGCGCTGCAGCGACTCCAGCGCCGCCGCCACGTACACCAGCGGCGCGGTCCAGTTGATGGCGATTTCATTGCTGGCGTAGCTGCAGGCGTGGTCCAGGTAGGACAGGGCCGGCAGCGCGGACGGATAGCTGGCCTCCGGGCAGCCCTTGCGGTCCTGCTGGCCCGGGTTCGGGCCGCCGACCAGCATGCCCGGCATCGGCGCCGCGATACGGTCGGCCTCGGACGGGCGGTGGTGCGGGTGCAGCGGCGTGCGCGTGCCGAAGCCGGTCACGAAGGACATGCCGGGCCCGTTGCGCCCCAACGCGTAGTCGAGCGCCGACTGGGCCGCGTTCAGGTAGTCCGGCCGCGGATCGACGCGATAGGCCGCCACCAGCATCATCGCCCGGTTGAGGATCACCGAACTGCTGCCCCAGACAAAGTCCGTGCGCCCCATGCTGACGCGATAGGGCGAGGCGCGCCAGCGCGCCACCAGCTTGTCGGCGACGGCGAGCAGCTGCTTGCGCGCCGGGCCGGCATCGACGCCTTGCGGCAAGCGCACGCCGGGCTGGGCCAGCGACACCACGCCCAGCAAGCCGACGTCCGCCCAGCCAGGCTCGGTCCCGTCCGCCGTCTTGCTGGCGAGCGCGCGTGCGCGATACACGTCCTTGCCGGTGCCGATCAGGAGCTCGGTGGCGGCCCAGGCGAATTCGTCGCCCACGCTCTTGTCGCCGTATTCTCCGGTCAGGATGTCGGCCGGCTGCCGGTACAGGACCTTCGGATTGGCCTCGGCCCAGCGCCACGCGCTTTCGGCGGCGGCCAGGTAACGGGCCGAGCGGCCAGGCTGCTGGCTGTCGTAGGGCGCCAGCACCCGGCTCGCGACCGCCATCACCGCCGCGAAGTCGAGCGCCGCCGCCGTGGTCTTCTGCACCACGTAGCGCGGCGCGGTTGCCTGCTCGGGCATGACCATGCCGTCGAACGCCTTGTTGGTCAGCTTGTGGTAGACCCCGCCGTCGTCCGGGTCCTGCATGGTCGCCATCCACTCCAGGTTCCACAACGCCTCGTTGAGGATGTCGGGCAGGCCGTTGCCCGATTCCGGGAGATCGAGCGCCAGCTTGTCGAACCAGGCGGGGAAGTGCTCGTAGGCTGCCAGCAGGGTGTAGGTGGTGATGCCGGAATTGACGATGTACTTGTTGTAGTCGCCGGCGTCGTACCAGCCTTTCGGGCTGGAGATCGCCGTCCCGGCCGGACGCCGCGCCGATGCGGCGGAGGGATGCACCAGCACTTCGGTGTCGGGGTGGGCAAGCGGCCGCGCATAGGGTCCGGCCACGGCCGGCGTCAGGGCGATGCCGGAGCGGTTCAGGGTAAAGCTGCGGAGCGCGGCGACATCGAGCGCCCGATACACGCCGGGCTTGATCGAGAAGGGCGCCGAGTCGGGCAGGCCGGCAACGCGGATGCGGTAGCTGCCCGGCGCGCGGAGCGTCGAAAAATCGGCCACGCGCACGCGCTCGTTGGAAGCGTCCCAGGTGGCGGCGGCGCCCAGGCTGCCGTCGAATACCGGCTTGCCCGTGGCGGCGTCGACCACGGAAAAGCGCGCCTGTGCGCCGTTCGGCACCACCGCCAGTTTCTGCGCGGACGGCAGGAAACCGACCTGGTTGACCTTGATCGCGGCTGGTGCGGCTGGTGCGGCTGGTGCGGCGGCCGCGCCGCCACTGCCGGCCAGCAGGAGCGCGGCGCAGCCGGCGAGAGTACGGAGCCGGTGCGGAGGGCGGCGAATGCCGGACGGGTGCGCAGGTTGATGCATGCTGTCTCCTTATTGTTATCGCGATCATCACGACACCAGGCTGTGTTGACCGGGCCGTCGGCGTTGCCGGGCCGGCAACTCTTGAAATCGATTTCATGATACATTGCAAAATCCAGCCCAGTCAATTGGAGACCAAGCTTTTGAAACCGCGAATCCTCACCCTTGCCCTGGCGCTGGCGGCCGGCGCCGCTCCCGCCAGCGCCCACGCCGCCGCCGCTTTCGATGTCGCCGTCACCGTGGACGACCTGACCGTGCACGGCGCGCTGCCGCGGGGGATGAGCTGGACCGGCATCGGGCGTTCCCATATCGCCACCTTGAAAGCGCATCGCGTGCCGCAGGCCTGGGGCTTCGTGAACGGCAAGCGCATCGTCGAGCAGCCGGAAAGCGCGGCGGTGCTCGACGACTGGCGCCGTGCCGGCCATCCGCTCGGGAACCATACCTATAGTCACCTGGGCCTGAGCGGGGCGCCATCCCTGCAGGCCTGGATCGACGACGCGACGGCCGGCGAAGCGGCCATCGCCGCGCGCATGGCGAATGCCGACTGGCGCGTGCTGCGTTTCCCCTTCCTGGACGGCGGCGCCGACCCTGCGCGCCACGATGGCGCCGCGGCCTGGCTCAAGTCCAGGGGCTACCGCATCGCCGACGTCAGCCTCAGTTTCGACGACTGGGCCTATGGCGACACCTATGCACGCTGCATGGACAAAGGCGACCAGGCCGCCATCGCCGCGATGAAGGCCGGCTACCTGCAGCGCGTGGACGCCATCATCGCCGCTACCCGTGCGCTGTCGCAGCGCGTCTACGGGCGCATGATCCCGCAGGTGCTGCTGACCCACATGGGTCCCTGGGGCGCCGCGACCCTGCCCGACGTGCTGGCCCGGCTCGACGCGGCCGGAGCGCGCTACGCGACGCTCGAGCAGGTCCAGGCGGACGCCGCCTACCGCGAGCCCAGCCCGCGCGCCGGCAACGGCATGCTGATGGAACGCCGCGCCCAGGACGCCGGCATCGGCCTCGCCGGCCTGCCTTTGGCGCCGCCCGTCGGCAAGCTCGACGCGCTCTGCCGCCAGGAGTAAGAGCATGCCACCGGCTTTCCGCGACCCCGGCTTCCTGCGAGCCCACATCGGCCACACGATGCGCTTTTACCACCCGCGCTGCATCGATCCGAGCGGCGGCTTTTATCACTTCTTTCGCGACGACGGCGGCGTGTACGACCGCCAGACGCGCCACCTGGTCAGCAGCACCCGTTTCGTTTTTAATTACGCGATGGCCTCGCGCCATTTACCGCAGCTTGAATACCAGTCTGCGCTGCGCCACGGGCTCGCCTTCCTGCGCCAGGTACACCGCGACCCGGCCACCGGCGGCTATGCCTGGCTGCTGCGCTGGGACGGACAGCAAAAAACGGTACTCGACGCCGACAACCACTGTTACGGCCTGGCCTTCGTGTTGCTCGCCTATTCGCACGCACTGGCCGCTGGCGTGGAAGAGGCGCGCGGCAGGATCGCCGAGACCTGGGCGGTGATGGAAGAGCGCTTCTGGGAACCCCGGCACGGCCTGTACGCGGACCAGGCGACGGCCGACTGGAGCGAGCTGTCGCCTTATCGCGGCCAGAACGCCAACATGCATGCCTGCGAAGCGCTGCTCGCGGCATGGGAAGCCAGCGGCGAGCCGCGCTACCTGCTGCGTGCCGAAACCGTCGCCCGGAACATCACGCAGCGCCAGGCCGGTTTCGCCGGCGGCCGCATCTGGGAACACTACCGCGCCGACTGGCAACCCGACTGGGATTACAACCGCGACGACAAGACCAACATCTTCCGCCCCTGGGGCTACCAGCCGGGTCATTTCGCGGAATGGGCGAAACTGCTCCTGAACCTCGAGCGCCATCGCGACCATCTGGACGGGCCTGCCGGCTGGCTGCTGCCGCGCGCCGTCGCCCTGTTCGACGATGCGCTGGCGCATGCCTGGGACGGCGCACATGGCGGCATCGCCTACGGCTTCGGTCCGGACGACACGATCTGCGACGGCGACAAATACTTCTGGGTGCAGGCCGAATCGCTGGCGGCGGCTGCCGTACTCGCCGTGCGCACCGGCGAGCCGCGGTTCTGGGACTGGTACGGACGCATCTGGGAATACTGCTGGGCGCACATGGTCGACCATGAGCATGGAGCGTGGTATCGGATACTGGGGCCCGACAATCGAAAGCTGAGCGACGAGAAAAGCCCGGCGGGGAAGACGGATTACCACACGATGGGGGCGTGCTATGAGGTGCTGCAGGTCCTGGGGTCCGCCACGTGAGTGCTTGACGTCTACTTGTCGAAAGGCGGACGCGCCTGTTGCTTCACAGTCGGATCGTGATTTCTATTCTCTCGGAGGCTATGCCAAGGGACTCGGCGAGCTTTCGCTTAGCCTCTGCGATAGTGCCGGTCAAACCTGCGCCTTTGTCCCCGGCGGGATTCGCCGGCAACGCGTAGGGGACCGTTGTCTCCGCTACCTGGAGCGGCGCAGCCTTGCTCAAGAGTTGGCACCAGGTCAGGTCGTCTGGATTTAGTTGTAGCCGCCGAAATAGTTCGGATGTTTCCATGTATGCCACAGGAAAACGTTGACGTTTGGCGAGGAGTTCCCAAGCGTTGGGAATGTCGAGCATCGCATAGGAGTTAAATCCAATCGTTATCCTCGCCGCATGCGGCGATGGCTTGGTACTGTCGATTCGCGCGATCAGGAAGGCAACGCCGTGCTCGAAGTCCGCCGCGGCCCACTGCTCGCGGCGGTTCCTGACGCACACGAGGTATTGGGCCGCCTCGACGCGAATCGGACTGGCCGTCCAATGGCCGCAGCCGCCATCTTCACGCATCTGGCGTAGATCCTTGCCTGTGTAGACGATCACACTTTCCATAACGTTCGGGTATCCGTTAGCTCGGCATTACTGTTTGTAAGCATTGTATGGAAATCAATCGGGTAATTGCGCTGTATATGCGCATGCTTGAGTTGGGTCACCGTTGCTTGCGTATGGTCATCTTTCTATCGATAAGCATTTGGCGTCTATCCGTAGGATAGTTGATATTGCTCACATTTTTTCTGGCAACCACAGTCGGGCTCGGTAGTCCAACTGAGGCGCATGGCAGAACCGCGATACACGTTCCCAGCCAGGCGCATCGGATCAGCCCACTCTTGTGAGGAGAAAAAATGGACATGCTCGAAACACTTATCCGGTTGGTGATTCTACTGAACAGCAATCATTACGCGGCTGTGGTGCTGATCGCGCTTGCTTTGATTAACCGGCCGCCGCCAAAAAACTAAAGGTTCAACATGTCCGGCCCGGTCGCTCCTGCATGACGGCGCCAAAAACGGCGACGCGGCGCCTGCCCTCATGCCGGCACGGCCTCCGGACACGCGTTATCATCATGGTTCACCCAACACAGGAACCGACGCTCCATGACGACTTCCAGCTACCCCGACACCCGCCTCCTCATCGCCAACGAATGGCTTGACGCGACCGGCGGCAAGACCATCCCCGTGGTCAACCCGGCCACCGGCCAGCCGATCGGCACCGTCGCCCATGCCAGCATCGCCGACCTGGACCGCGCGCTCGCCGCCGCCCAGAAGGGTTTCGAGACCTGGCGCGCGGTGCCTGCCGCCGAACGCGCCGCCATCATGCGCCGCGCCGCAAACCTGCTGCGCGAGCGCGCCGGCGACATCGCCCGCCTGCTGACCCAGGAGCAGGGCAAGCCGCTGGCCGAAGCCAAGGGCGAGGCGCTGGCCGGTGCCGAAATCATCGACTGGTTCGCGGCCGAGGGCATGCGCGTATATGGCCGCATCGTCCCGTCGCGCAACCCGGCGGCGCAGCAACTGGTGCTGAAGGAGCCGGTCGGACCGGTCGCCGCCTTCACGCCGTGGAACTTCCCGATCAACCAGATCGTCCGCAAGCTGGCCGCGGCGCTGGCCACCGGCTGCTCCTTCCTGTGCAAGGCGCCGGAAGAAACCCCGGCGTCGCCGGCGGCGCTGCTGCAGTGTTTCGTGGACGCCGGTCTGCCGCCCGGCGTGGTCGGCTTGGTGTTCGGCGATCCGGCCGAGATCTCAAGCTACCTGATCCCGCACCCGGTCATCCGCAAGGTGACCTTCACCGGTTCGACGCCGGTCGGCAAGCAGTTAGCAAGCCTGGCCGGCGCGCACATGAAGCGCGTGACGATGGAATTGGGCGGCCATGCGCCGGTGATCATCGCCGAGGACGCGGACGTGGCGCTTGCCGTCAAGGCCGCCGGCGCCGCCAAGTTCCGCAATGCCGGCCAGGTCTGCATCTCGCCGACCCGCTTCCTCGTGCATAACGCGGTCAAGGCGGAGTTCACGCGCGCGCTGGTGCAGCATGCCGAAGGCCTGAAGCTGGGCGACGGCCTGGTCGACGGCACGACGCTGGGGCCGCTGGCGAACGCGCGCCGCGTCAGCGCCATGTCGAAGGTCGTCGAGGATGCGCAGGCCCGGGGCGCGGTACTCGCCACCGGCGGCCAGCGTGTCGGCGAGACCGGCAACTTCTTCGCGCCGACCATCCTGGCCGACGTTCCGCTGGACGCGAGCATCTTCAACGACGAACCCTTCGGCCCGGTGGCCGGCATTCGCGGATTCGACAGCCTGGAAGAGGCGATCCTCGAGGCCAACCGCCTGCCGTACGGCCTGGCCGGCTACGCGTTCACGCGCTCGATCAGGAACGCCCAGCTGCTGATGAACCGGATGGAAGTCGGCATGCTGTGGATTAACCAGCCGGCGACGCCGAGCGCCGAGCTGCCGTTCGGCGGCATCAAGGATTCGGGCTACGGTTCGGAAGGCGGACCGGAGGCGATGGAGTCCTACTTGAACACCAAGGCGGTGTCGATGGTCGGCGTGTAAGTGCGCGCCGGGCGCGCATTCATTCCGTCTACGGCTACAGCAGGAATGCGCGCCCCCCACCTTGTACCAAGGTCGCCTTATCGTCCGTCTCGTCCTTGAGATGGATGCCGGTCCGCTGCCGCCTGCGGGCCTCACGCAGCAGGTCATGGAGCCTGGCGGCTGCGTCATCGATGCCCAGCCCGGCCGGCCTCACGTTCGAGATGCAGTTGCGGCGCTCGTCGGTGAGGCCGGCCCGCGGGGCCCAGGTAATGTATACGCCCATGCTG
>JAQGLR010000371.1 GCA_028292765.1 Massilia sp.
TGGGTGGCGCTCATGTCGGCGCAGCCGCTCACGCCGAGGGCGAGGACGGTGGCGGCAACGAAGGATTTGGTCAGGTTCATATGCATTTCATTCTCCTAAAAAAATCCGTTTCGTAGGCGCACCCCGCGGGGCGCGTCCACGAAACGGATTGGTCAAACAACTACAAAAACGTGCATGGTACAGGATTCGTACGGCGTGGGTCTATATGCCGCGCCCGCTGATCAGGCGCACCAGGATCATGATGACGGCAACCACCAGCAGGATGTGGATGAAGCCGCCGATCGTGTAAGAGGTGACCAGGCCGAGCAGCCACAGGACGACCAGGACAATAGCAATTGTGTAGAGCATGTTGTGTCTCCTCATTCGGTGGATTTGCGCCGTTTCCGGCACCGTGAATGAAGTATCCACCGTCGTGCTCAGCAACACCGTTCGGTGGCGTACATTAAGCCGAGATTTGTTCTCGGCGGTGGCCTGTATCAGGCGCGAGATTTGTTCGCGGGGTGCAGGCCGGGCACCCTTCCCATGAAGCCGAGCAGGCCGACGATGCCGATCAGGCAGGTCAACAGGCCGCCGCTGACGAGGAAGAAGACGTCATGGGCCGCCACGTCCCGCGCCAGCTCGGCAGGCGCCGCCGACACGAGTCCGATACCCGTCACGACCAGGCCCCAGACAATGATACCAATCCACGCCAGGCTATTCATGATGATCCCCTTTTCGATGGTTGTATTCATCGGCCGTGTGGTCCGGCCGGGTGCCCCGCCATTGTCGGGCTAGCTCAGCAGTATTTCCGTGCAATGGCGCACATTGCACAGGAGAAAATATCAAGCCCGGCGATCCGTGAGGATGGCCGGGCTTGACAGGGTGCTTGCTGCGCTGAAGCGTTGCGGTAGCGCAGTAATCAGGCGGCGCGCAGGCGGCCCTTCACGATGCGTACGCGGTCGCCGCTGCTCCATTGCGGCGCGCTGCTCTGCTTGAACGTGCGCAGGGTGCCGTCGTCGAGGCGGACCCGGATTTCATACGTGGTCGTCGCTTTCATGTTGCCCTCGACCTGGTTGCCGACCACTGCGCCGCCCACCGCGCCGGCGACCGTTGCGATCTGGCGACCGCTGCCGCCGCCAATCTGGTTGCCGAGCAGGCCGCCGAGGACGGCGCCACCGGCCGCGCCCAGGCCGCTGCCCTGGGCACGGTGCTTGATCGCACGGACCGACTCGACGTTGCCGCAGTTGCCGCACCATTTCGGCTCGGCCGCCGCAACCTGCACCGGCTTCGGCTTGACCGTCGCGCGCGGCGCCGGGGCCGGCCTGAACTCAGGCTCGGGTTCGCGTTCCTGCACATAGTGCTGGCTGGCGCCCGGCGCCGGGCCATAGCCCTGTGCGACCTGTTGCGCGGGGTATGGGGCGGCCGGCATCGGAGCGGGCGGCATGACAGGCTGTGCGGCCACGGCATTGCCCTGTGCGAGCTGGGCCATCTCGGCGCTCGTCGCACCCGGATGGCGCGGCTGGCCAGCGGAATGCAGGTTCGACGCGAGCGCGGCGCGCTCGGCTTCGGTCAGCTGGCGGTTATCGTTGCCGCCGATCGAGGACGGAAGCCAGCCCATGATGGCCGCCGTACCGACCAGGCAGAACAGCACGACGGCGAGCGCCGCCAGCAACAGCAGGGGATGGTACTGTGCGCGTCCCGGTGGAGCAGGAATATTGTTGTTCATGGCGTGTCCTTGGTTGATTGCGGGTGGCATGCCCAGCCTGCGCGGAATGCGCGGGCCTGGCGGAATGAAGATTGTCCCTAGGAACAACAGGGTATTCCGTGCGTCACCGAACATACTTCCCCTATCAGAGCATTTAACCTGATCCAAATTGTTTGCAAATGTATCCGTCGCCCCGTTTCGGCCTTCGCCGTAGCGGGAAAATCAACCGAGAGGGTCCGATGAATTTTGCCGCTTCTCCCGAGGTCGCCGAGCACAACGCCAATTTGCTGCTGGCCGCGCTCCCGCCGCAGGAGCTGGCCCAGGTGTTGCCGATGCTCGACCAGGTCCGTGTCGATGCAGGTGAAGTGCTGGGCGAGGCGGGCGATCCTATCCGCTACATCTATTTCCCTCACGACTGCCTGATTTCGCTGCTGGGCGTGGCCGGCGGGCGCATGACGCTCGAGGTCGGCCTGGTGGGACGCGAAGGCATGCTCGGCGCGACGGTCGCCCTCGGCCACGAAACGGCCCAGGTGCGCGCCGTGGTACAGCGTCCGGGCAGCGCAAGCCGCATGGACAGCGCCGCGTTCTGCACCGAATTCGCCCGCAACGGCGCGCTGCAGCGGGTCTTGTACCGCTACACCGACAGCTTGCTGGCGCAGGCGATCCAGATCGCCGTGTGCAGCCGTTTCCACGTGCTCGAAGCGCGCCTGGCGCGCTCGCTCCTGATCACGCGCGACCGCCTGCAGTCCGATAAATTCCACCTCACCCACGAGTTCCTCGCGCACGCCCTCGGCGTGCGCCGCGTCGGCGTGACCAAGGCCGCCAGCGCATTGCAGCAGCAGGGGCTGATCATCTACAGCCGCGGCAATATCGAGATCCTCGATGCCGAAGGGCTGGCGGCGGCGGCCTGCACCTGCTACGAAATCGTGAAGGATGCGGGGGTGGGGGCGGTGTCGAGCGCGTTTGTGTGATCCCCCCCAAAAAAACGCAACGCCCCGCTTGCGCAGTACGCAAGCGGGGCGTTTCGTGTGTTTGCCTTGGGTAGTGCTCTTAGTTCGTCTTGCCGGCCTGGTTGCCGACCACGCCGCCGACAGCCGCGCCGCCAACCACGCCCGCTGGGCTGCCGCCGGTCAGGGCGCCGCCGATCACTGCGCCGGCGCCGGCGCCGACCGCGGTGGTCTTGTCCTGATGCGACATGCCGGCGCAGCCGGTCAGGCCCAGTGCCAGGGTTGCCAGGGTGGCGCTTACTGCCAGGTGCTTGATGGTCTTCATATAAATCTCCTTTGGTGGGTTTTACTTCAGGCGCAGGTCGTTTTTCACCGACTTCACGCCTTTCACAGTGCGCGCAAGCGATGCTGCCGTTGCCACGCTTTCCGCCGAGCTCACATACCCGCTCAGCTGGACAATGCCTTCACGGCTCGCGACATCGATTTCCGCGGTCTTCAGTTCCGGACTGCTGCCGATGGCGGCTTTCACGCTGCTCGCAATGGCCGCGTCGTCCGCCGCTTTCGCCGGCAGCAGGCTGGTGCTGCCGCAGCCGCCGAGCGCCATGGCCGCCAGCAATGCCACGACCTGTTTCCAATGCCTCATGCGGTTTCCTCGATGCCGGGTTGTCGTTCCGGCGATGACTGAAGAATACGCCGCATCCAAGGCAGAGTCTGTTCGACAACACACACTAGGCCAAACGATCTCATCAACGCACTTTGGCCTTGCCCGGCGGCGGCGCGGTCGGCTTTTGCCTGGCCAGCGCCACCAGGCGGCCGCAGTCGCTGTTCTCGCCCGGACCGGTGTTAATCAGGGGGAGCAGCGCCGCCACAGGCGCCGCGGCCGCGGCCAGCACGGCCGCGCCGCCGGCTTTCAATGCCAGCACGCCTTTGTCGACCGACACATCCGGTTTGCTGAACGGGCCCCGCACATACAGCGGCGCGCGCAGCGTGAACAGGCGCAGCGCCTTGGTTTCCGGCCGGATGGTCAGGGCCATCTGTTCGTTCGCCAGGCTCACCGTGCCGTCGACGCTGATGATCGCTTCTTCGGTATCGACGACGAACACCTGGGTCTGCATCACGCCCTTGTTCACGTTGAAGTCCGCCGCCAGGCAATTGAGCTGCACCTGCTTGTCGCCGAACAGCTTGGTGACGATGATGTTGCCGACGTTCAGGCCCATCTGCTCGAGCAGCATCTTGCTGATCGTTCCCTGGTTGACCAGCGCCTTGACTTCGCCGTTGGACGAGCCGAGCAGGGAGGCGACCGAGGTGCCGGTCGCCGACAGCTGGGCGTCGCCGTTGATCTGGCCGACGGTCGCCTGCATCTTTTCGATGG
>JAQGLR010000064.1 GCA_028292765.1 Massilia sp.
GCCGGCATCCTCGCCGACGACATGGGCCTCGGTAAAACCGTGCAGACGCTGGCCCACATCCTGACGGAGAAGGAAGCGGGGCGCCTGACCAGCCCGGCACTGGTGATCGCCCCGACCAGCCTGATGACCAACTGGCAGGAAGAAGCGGCGCGCTTCGCCCCGAGTTTGAAAGTGCTGCTGCTGCAGGGTAAGGAACGGATGGACCTGTTCGACCAGATCGAACAGGCCGACATCGTCCTGACGACCTATGCGCTGCTGCCGCGCGACGAAGAAAAGCTGCGCGAACACCATTACCACCTGGTGATCCTGGACGAATCGCATTACATCAAGAATACCCGCTCGAAGGCGGCGCAGACGGCCGGTTCGCTCGATGCGCGCCACCGCCTGTGCCTGACCGGCACGCCGCTGGAAAACCACCTGGGCGAACTCTGGTCGCAATTCCACTTCCTGCTGCCGGGCCTGCTGGGCGAGGAAAAGGCGTTTAACACCCAGTTCCGCCACCCGATCGAACGCCAGGACGACCCGGTGCGGCGGATGTTGCTGAACCGGAGGATTCGTCCCTTCCTGCTGCGCCGCACGAAAGACAATGTCGCCAAGGAACTGCCGGAAAAGACGGAAATGGTGCGCCGCGTCGAGTTGACCGGCCCGCAGCGCGACCTGTACGAAACCGTGCGCCTGGCGATGGACAAGAAGGTGCGCGAGGAAATCGACCGCAAGGGCGTGGCGCGCAGCCAGATCGTCATCCTGGAAGCCTTGCTGAAGCTTCGCCAGGTCTGCTGCGACCCGCGCCTGGTGAAATCCATGCCGTCGAAAAAGAACACGGCCGCCATTTCCGCCAAGCTGGTCGACCTGATGCAGATGGTCGACGACTTGCTCGAAGAGGGCCGCAAGATCCTCGTGTTCTCGCAGTTCACCAGCATGCTGGCGCTGATCGAGGAAGAGCTGGTGGCGCGCGGTATCCGCTACGCGCTCCTCACCGGCGAAACGCGCGACCGTTCGGCGCAAGTGGCCGCCTTCCAGCAGGGCGCGGTGCCGCTCTTCCTGATCAGCCTGAAAGCCGGCGGCGTCGGCCTGAACCTGACCGCGGCCGACACCGTCATCCACTACGACCCGTGGTGGAACCCGGCGGCGGAAAACCAGGCGACCGACCGCGCCTGGCGCATCGGGCAAGATAAACCCGTGTTCGTCTACAAGCTGATTGCCAAGGGCACGCTGGAAGAAAAGATCCAGCAGCTGCAGCAGAAAAAGTCGGAACTGGCGAATTCGATCCTGGCAGAAGGCGAATCGCAAAAGATGGCGCTCACGCAGGAAGACCTGCAGGCCATCTTCGCCCCACTCGAGGAGCAGTAAGCAGGCTGGCGGCGCGCTCTCCCGGAGCGTTCCGCCGCCCAATTCATGCCGTACGGATAGGATTTGGTGTTCGCGCTGCCTCGTCTAACAAGATTCGACGCATTTACGTGCATTGCATCTTTAATTGATTGCATTAGCTGCAACCCTGCCTATACAAATAGGCGCTCGCGGCGATATACTGCTTGGCTGCGGCCACTGTCAAGCCGGCCGCATTTCCACAATTAATGGAAGGGTTGGGATGAACCGCAGCGCGAGTAAGGATTGTTCCGGCAGCGCCAGCCTGGACATGGCCGAGCAGTTCCGTGTCATTGCCGAGCTTGGCGGCGACATCGCCTTCATCGTCGACTGCGCCAGCGGCGAGTTGCGCTACGTTAGCCCTTCCATCGAACAACTACTCGGCTACACCCCGGACGAAATCAAGGCCTGGGTCAAGCCCGACGCCGGCGGCCCGCTCGCCACCCTGTGCGTTGGCTTGCCGGAACGCATGCGGCGCCTGCGCGCGGGCGACCGCAGCCGGCTGCGGCTGGTGCGCGAAACCGAGCTGCACGGCGCGCACGGTTACCCGGTTCCGGTCGAAACCATTTCCTCGGTGATGTGCGACGCCGACGGCGAGCCGGTGGCGCTGGTCGGACTGCTGCGCGACCTGTCGGCGCGCCGCCTGCGCGAAGCCGAGCAGAAGCGTTTCGCGAGCATGCTCAACCATGAATTCCGCACGCCGCTGTCGACCATCGACGGCGCCATCCAGCGCCTGGAAGCCACCAGCGGCCAGGCCGACGAGGGCCGGCGCGCACGCTACCGCAAGATCGCCGTGGCCACCGACCGCCTGATCGCCATGCTCGACGACTACCTGTCGCCGGAACGCATGGCCGGGATCGGCAGCGAGCGCCAGCCGACCTCGCTCGCGCCGCGCCAGTTGCTCGACGAATGCGCCGCCCAGGTGCGCGCCGCCGGCCGCGTCGCCAGCATCCGCATACGCGAATTGCCCGAGTCGCTGCGTTGCAACCCCGAGGGCCTGCGCCTGGCGCTGAAGGTGCTGGTCGATAACGCCATCGCCTACGCGCCAGCGAACGGCAACATCGCGCTCGGCGGGCGCCTCGCCGCGAGCGGCCTCGAGCTGAGCGTGCGCGACCATGGGCCGGGGGTGCCGGCAGGCGATCGGGAACGCGTGTTCGACAAGTTCTACCGTGGCAGCAATGCGAGCGGCATGCCCGGCAGCGGCCTGGGCCTGTACATGGCGCGCTCGATCGTGGAAGTACACGGCGGCGTGCTCAACCTCCTCAGCCCGCCCGGGGGCGGCGCCGAATTCCGGATCTGGCTGCCGGTGGCGGGCGCCGCGAGGCCACTTGCACCACAACAATACACCGACGATAATCCTCGGCGCTCCGACGCCGGCGCTCCTGACACCACCGACAGGCAACCTGAAACAGAGAAGATGGCCAATCGATGACGCAGATCCTGATTGTTGAAGACAACGACGATTATGCCGGGGACATGGCCGAGTTCCTGCGTGAACTCGAGCATGAAGTCACGGTGGCCACATCGGCCGCCGAGATGTGGGCGGCGCTGACGCGCACGCCCGCCGCCGTGGTCGTGCTCGACCTGGGCCTGCCCGACGAAGACGGCTTTACCGTCATTCCGCGCATGCGCCAGCTGTATCCGGAAATCGGTTTGCTGGTGCTGACCGGGCGCGTGGCGTTCGACAACCGCATCCTCGGCCTGCAGCTTGGCGCCGACCATTATTTGACCAAGCCAATTAAATTCCCGGAACTGGCCGCCCATATCGAAGCACTGGGGCGTCGCGTGAAGCCGGCCGAACCGGCGCCGCCGCCGGTCAAGTGGACCCTGCGCGTGAGCGCGCGCCAGCTCGAACTGATGGGCAAGGTCATCGATTTGACCGAGAAAGAGTTCAGTTTCCTGCACCTGTTGACCATCAACACCCGCCCGGTGCCGCGCGCCACCATCGTGGCCGGCATGGGTGGCGACGATCCGGACGCCAGCCGCCGGGTCGACATGCTGGTCTACCGCCTGCGCAAGAAAACGCGCACGGCGCTGGGGCAGGAATTGCCGCTGCGCAGTGCGTATGGCGAGGGGTATAGTTTATCCGCAGGCTTTACGCTGACCTGATCGGGGGCACTTTACAAAATCGGGACAGGGTCGGCTACAGGATTGGCAGCACTGCAATAAATTGGGGGACATAGTCGCGCCGATACGCTAGAATGGCAGCCACTGCCTCCATTTTACGCACGCCATGGCCCGCCAACCCCGCCTGATCCTCCCGCAACAGCCCCACCACATCGTCCAGCGTGGCAACGACCGCCAGCTGGTCTTCCGCGAACCGGAAGATTACGAGCGCTTCCTCGGCTGGCTGAAGGAAGCCAGCCGCGCCTATCGCGTTGCCATCCACGCCTACGCGCTGCTGCCGACCCATTTGCACCTGCTGGCCACGCCGCAGACGGAAGAGGGGCTGGCGGCGATGATGCAAAAGCTCGGCCGCTTCTACGTTCCCTGGTACAACAACAAGTATGCGCGCGCGGGCGGGCTGTTCGAGGGGCGTTTCCGTACCGCGGTCGTCGATACCGACCGCCATT
>JAQGLR010000451.1 GCA_028292765.1 Massilia sp.
CCGCTGCTGCTGGTCGACCGCGTGCTGGATGTCGAAATCGGCAAGCGCATCACCGCCATCAAGAACGTCACCGTCAACGAAGAATTCTTCAACGGCCACTTCCCGCACAAGCCGGTGATGCCGGGCGTCCTGATGATCGAAGCGATGGCGCAAACCGCCGCCATCCTGTCGTTCATGACGATGGACGTGAAGCCGGACGAGAATTCGGTGGTGTATTTCGTCGGCATCGACAACGCGCGCTTCAAGCGTCCGGTCGAACCGGGCGACCAGCTGGTGATGGACGTCGAGATCCTGCGCGTCTCGCGCGGCATCTGGAAGTACAAGGCGGTGGCGAGCGTCGACGGCAAGGTCGCCGTCGAGGGCGAACTGATGTGCACCATCCGCGCAAACGACACTGCGCCGGCACCAACGGCGGCAACAACGGCAACACCAGCAGCGGGGCAGTAATGAGCAAGATTCACCAGAGTGCGATCGTCGACCCGAAGGCCGAGCTGGACAGCTCGGTCGAGGTCGGCCCGTACTCGATCATCGGCCCGCACGTGCGGATCGGCGCCGGCACCGTCGTCGGCCCCCACGTGGTCATCGAAGGCCACACGACGATCGGCGCCAACAACAGGTTCTTCCAGTTCTGTTCGATCGGCGCCGCGCCCCAGGACAAGAAGTGGAAGGGCGAGCCGACCCGCCTGGAGATCGGCAACGACAACACCGTGCGGGAATTCGTGACCTTCAACCTGGGCACGGCCCAGGACGAAGGCGTCACGCGCCTCGGCAACGACAACTGGATCTCGGCCTACGTGCACCTGGCGCACGACTGCCAGGTGGGCAGCCACACGATCTTCTCGAACAATGCGCAGCTCGCCGGCCACGTGCACGTGGGCGACCACGCGATCCTGTCCGGCTACGCCGGGGTGCACCAGTTCTGCAAGATCGGCGCGCATGCCTTCATCGGCATGTACACCAGCCTGACCCAGGACGTGCCGCCCTTCGTGCTCGTCTCGGGCAACCCGGCCGGCGCGCGCGGCGTGAACATCGAAGGCCTCAAGCGCCGCGGCTTCAGCCGCCCCCAGATCGACGGCATCCGCGCCGCCTACAAGCTCATCTACCGCTCGAACCTGACGCTGGAAGAAGCAAAAGCGGCGCTCGCGCAGGAAGAAGGCAACATGCCGGAAGCTGCAAGCGAGATCGGCGCGATGCGCGACTTCCTGGGCGGCGCCACCCGTGGCATCGTCCGCTGAAGGATTGGGCCCGGACAGCGCGCCGGCCGGCGTCTCGCTGGCCATGGTCGCCGGCGAGGTGTCCGGCGACATGCTCGCCGCAGGCCTGATCGCGGGGCTGCGCCCGCACCTGCCGGATGCGCGCTTCCACGGCATCGGCGGCCCGCGCATGATCGAGCAGGGCTTCGTGTCGGATGTGCCGCTCGAGACCCTGACCGTGCGCGGCCTGTTCGAGGTCATCCCGCGCTACCGCGAGATCAGGGGCATCCAGAACCGCCTGCGCGATCGCCTGCTCCAGGAGCGGCCGGCCGCCTTCATCGGCGCCGACTACCCCGGTTTCAACCTCGGGCTGGAAGAGCAGTTGCGCGCGAAGGGGATTCCGACGGTGCACTTCGTCGGGCCGCAGATCTGGGCCTGGCGCGGCGGGCGCATCAAGAAGATCCAGCGCGCGGTCTCGCACATGCTGGTAATCTTCCCGTTCGAAGAGCAGCTCTACCGCGATGCCGGCGTGCCGGTGACCTACATCGGCCATCCGCTGGCCGAAACGATTCCCCTGGCGCCAGATGTGCGTGGCGCCCGGCTTGCGCTCGGGCTGGCTCCGGATGCGCGTGTGGTCACGATCATGCCGGGCAGCCGCATGGGCGAACTGAAATACCTGGCCGAGCCGTTTGTGCGCGCCGCCGGCTTGCTGGCGAAGCGCGACCCCGGCCTCAGCTTCGTGGTGCCGATGGCCGGCGACAAGCAGCGTGCCTACTTCAGCCAGATCGTGGCAGGGGCGGGTTTGCAGGACCTGCCCTTGAAACTGGTGGACGGCGGCTCGCACACGGCCATCGCCGCGGCCGACGCGGTGCTGGTGGCCTCGGGCACGGCAACGCTGGAAGTGGCGCTGTTCAAGAAGCCGATGGTGATCGCCTACAAGGTCATGCGTGCATCCTGGGAAATCATGCGCCACATGGGCTACCAGCCCTGGATCGGGCTGCCGAATATCCTGGCGCGCGAATTCCTGGTGCCGGAATTGTTGCAAAATGCCGCCACGCCGGAAGCGATGGCCGACGCGGTATGGTCGCAGTTGAACGACACGGCGCGACGCGATAAGCTGGCGGGGCGCTTCCTCGACATGCACCACAGCCTGCTGCGCAACAGTGCGCAGGAGAGCGCGCAGGCGGTCCTGCGCGTCATCGGTTCCAGGACCTGAGCAACACCCGGGCAAGCAAGGTTTAAGCAAGCAATCAATGAGCAAAAAACGCGTCAATTTCTATCCAGGCCTGCCACCCCGGCTGCGTCCGTTCACCGACCTCGACATCGTCTGCGGTGTGGACGAGGCCGGCCGCGGTCCGCTGGCCGGCCCCGTGTTCGCGGCCGCCGTCATCCTCGACCCGCGCCGCCCGATCGAGGGCCTGCGCGACTCGAAGAAGCTGAGCGAGGCGCGCCGCGACGAACTGGCGCCGCAGATCCGTGAATACGCGCTGGCCTGGGCGATTGCCGAGGCGAGCTGCGACGAGATCGACACCCTGAACATCCTGCACGCGACGATGCTGGCGATGCGCCGCGCCGTCGAGGCGCTGCACACCCTGCCGACCATCGCCCTGATCGACGGCAACCGCTGCCCGCCGATGTCGATCCGCGCCCACGCCGTGATCGAGGGCGACGACAAATGCCATGCGATTTCGGCGGCCTCGATCCTGGCGAAAACCGCCCGCGACGCCGAACTGGTGCGCCTGCACGCCCAGTATCCCGAGTACTGCTTCGACCAGCACAAGGGCTATTCGACGGCGCTGCACCTCGAGCGCCTGCGCCGGCATGGCCCGTCGCCGGTACACCGCCGCTCGTTCGCGCCGGTGCGCAACCTGCTGCAGGTCGACCTGTTCGCCCCAAGCGCGGAAGATGCTTTCGGCGACACCGGTGCGCTCGCCGAGACCGGGGTCGAGGCCCATCCTGCATGAAGACCGTCACCTCGCGCGACAACCCGTTTTACAAGGAACTCAAGGCACTCGCCGCCAGTTCGCAGGCGCGCCGCAAGGCCGGGCGCACGCTGCTCGATGGCGTGCACCTGTGCCAGGCCTGGCTCGAGCTGCGCGGCGCACCTGGCCACTGCGTGGTCTCCGAAGAAGCCCTGCGCAACCCGGAAGTCGCCGCCATCGTCGCCCGCTGCGAAAGCCTGCGCGCGCACGTGACGGCCTTGCCCGATGCCTTGTTCGGCGCCCTCAGCCAGGTCGAGCATGGCGTCAACCTGCTGTTCCTGGTCGAGACGCCGACGCCGGGCCAGCCGGCGGCCATGCTGGTGTCCGCCGTGCTGCTCGACGGCGTGCAAGACCCGGGCAACGTCGGCTCGATCCTGCGCAGCGCCGGCGCGGCCGGCATCACCCAGGTGTTCTGCAGTCCCGGTACGGCCTTCTGCTGGTCCCCGAAGGTGCTGCGGGCGGCGATGGGCGCCCATTTTGTCCTCGAGATCTTCGAGAACGTCGACCTTGGCGCGCTGATCGAAAAATCGGACATCGCCGTGCTGGCGATGAGCGGCTACGCGCAGCAAAAGCTGTACGAGGTCGACCTGCGCCAACCCGTCGCCTGGCTGCTCGGCCACGAAGGGCAGGGCGTGGCGAGCGAGCTGATGGCGCTCGCCACGCACCAGGTGGTGATCCCGCATGGCGGCCAGGTCGAGTCGCTGAATGTGGCCGCCGCCGCCGCCGTCTGCTTCTTCGAGCAGCTGCGCCAGCAAGGGGCATGGACGGCACAGCCGCCAGTAGGATAATCTGGCAATCTCGGCCTCGCGGCCTGGCCTTTGGAGTCAAGATGGACATCGCGCATTTGCACTTTCTGGTAGCCGAAGCCGACAACGCCCAGCGTGCGGCGCTGGTCGAGATGCTGGGCCGCCTCGGCGCCAGCCGCGTGACGGACGTGCCGGACGGGCACATGGCCCTGCGCACCTTCGAAGCGAGCTTCACGCCGCGCGTGCATGTGGCGATCATCGACCTCGCGCTGCCGGGGATGGATGGCCTCGAGCTGATCCGCAACCTGGCCACCTTCGACTCCGGCATCAGCCTGGTCGTCACCGGCGCCCAGCCCGCCAACCTGCTGTTTTCGGTGGAGACGCTGGCCCAGGTCTACGGCATCGACCTGCTCGGCTCGATCAGCAAACCGGTCACCGCGGCCAAGCTGAAACCGCTGATCGACAATTACGTGCCGCCAGCGGCCCACGACCTGGCCGACGAGACGCCGCGCTTTTCGTTCGCCGAGATCGGCTCGGGCCTGCAGAAGCGCCAGTTCGAGCCCTTCTTCCAGCCGAAGATCGAGCTGGCGACGGGGCAGGTGAAGGGGCTCGAGACCTTCGCGCGCTGGCGCCATCCCGAGCACGGCCTGCTCGGCCCCTCGGCCTTTATCGACGCGCTCGAGCAGAACAACCGCATCGACTTCCTCGACTGGAGCATGATCGAGCTGTCGGTCGAGCATTGCCGCTGGTTCCACGACCAGGGCACGCCGATCTCGATTTCGATCAACCTGGCGCCCGAGACGCTCGCCCATCCGGCTTTCCTGCGCCAGATGACGGCTTGCCTCGGCCGCCACAGGGTGCTGCCCGACTACATCACCTTCGAGATGCCCGAGTCCTCGGTACTGAATACCGACCCGAATTTCATCGAGCGCCTGGTGCGCCTGCGCATGATGGGCTTCGGCCTGGCGATCGACGACTACGGCACCGGACGCTCGAACCTGCAACTGCTGGCGCGCATCCCGTTCACGGAGCTGAAGATCGACCGCAGCTTCGTCGACGGCGCATCGAAGCGCCGGCCGCTCGGCACCGTCCTGCGCTCGTGCATGAGCCTGGCGCACAGCCTGGACCGCATGTCGGTCGCGGTCGGCGTCGAGACGCGCCAGGACTGGGACTTCCTGCAGGGACTCGGCTGCACCTACGCGCAGGGCTACCACATCGCCAACCCGATGGAGGCGCAGGCTTTCCCGGGCTGGCTGGAAGACTGGCGCCACTTCTTCTAAGGTCGCGCCCGACAAAACGCACATGGCTGCGTTTTGTCGGGCGCTCCAGGCGAACATGATAGGATGACCATATGGACCGCCGAAGCGACTACAAGACCGCGCTGCTGATCGATGCAGCCATCTACACACCAGCGGCAGGCGAGCGCGCCTCGCCGGCGCGCGAACTGGCGGGGATGGGCGTGCCCTTCGAGATCGCCAGGCGCGTGCTGACCCGCCCGGCGCAGCGGCGCCACCCGCTGCCCACGGCCGCGGAGCTTGCCGCCGCCCGCGGTGCGGACTTCCTGGAGTAAGCCATGGGCATCCGCTTGCGCTGCCAGTGCGGCAAGCTTCAAGGAGAGCTTGATCCGGGCGGCGTGGCCGCGCGCGCGATCTGCTATTGCAAGGACTGCCAGGCCTTCGCCCGCTTCCTCGAGCGCGAAGGAGGGCTAGCCGATGTGCTCGACGCCGCCGGCGGGACCGAGGTGGCTGCCGCCATGCCGGGCGCCCTGCGTTTTACCAGCGGACTCGAACACCTGGGCTGCATGTCGCTCAGCCCGCGCGGGCTGTACCGCTGGTATGCGACCTGCTGCCGCACGCCGATCGGCAACACGCCGCGCAATCCAAAAAACCCGTATGTCGGCCTGGTGCGGGCCTGCCTCGATGCGCCGGCCGAAACGCTGGACCGCCAACTGGGGCGTTCCCGCATCCTGGCGGAGACCGGCTCGGCGCTCGCGCCCGTGAAGCCGACGCCGGCGCGCACCGCCTGGGCGGTCGTCAAGATCGGCACCATGTTCCTGCGTGCCCGCCTGGGTGGCGGCTACCGCAACAATCCCTTCTTCCTGCCCGGTGGCGGCGCGCCGCTGCGCCAGCCGCGCGTGCTGACGCTGGACGAGCGCGCCGCGCTGACGCGCTGATTCCGTAGCGGCGCCCCCGAGACCAGTCCAGCCCGGCCATGTGCCGGGCTTTTGCTTTGCGCTCGACATTTATATTGCTATCTAATAGTAATGATTCCTTCCGTACTATGTTCATACGATGCTATCCTCCGGAATGTAGATGTTCCAATAACTCGAATATTTCATTTCCGGAGAGTAGAGCATGGCGTCGCCGCATCCCCGTTATCCGGTCGTTCTCGTCGCCGGGCTCTGCGCCACGGCCTTTGCCCGGGAGCCGCTTCCCGCCGACCCGGTCCAGCGGGTGGAAGTGAAGGGGACGGCGGCCGGCTACGATCCGCGCCGCGACGACACGGCGACGCGGATCGTCATCAAGCGCGAGGAAATCGTCCGCTACGGCGACGCCAGCGTCCTTGACGTATTCAAGCGCATACCCGGTGTCGCGGTGACGACCGGATCGGGGCGCAGCATGGAAGTCCGGATGCGCGGGCTCGGCGCGGGTTACACCCAGGTCCTGGTGAACGGCGAGCGCATGTCGCCCGGGTTCGCGATCGACACCCTGTCGCCGGAGCAGGTCGAACGCATCGAAGTGCTGCGCTCGGCCACGGCGGACATGTCGACGCAGTCGGTGGCCGGCACCATCAACATCGTGCTGCGCAAGGCCGCGCGCAAGGGTGAACGCGAGGCCAAGCTCGGTTATCTCCATTCAGCCGACTTCCATGGCCCGACCTTCAGCCTGCAGCTTGGGGAGAGCGGCGAACGATCCTCGTACTCGGTCTCGGCGAGCGGCAGCCATGAGGGTTTCGTGCGCGAGGCGCTCGGTTTCGAGGAGAACACGGCGCCGGGGGAGATCGTCGACCTGCGGCGCACGACGACCGTGCCCGAGGAGGGGCGTACCAGTAAAATCAACCTCAGCCCGCGCTTCAACTGGACGCTGGGGAACGGCGACACCCTGTCGTGGGAGAACCTCGTCAACGCCACCCGGTTCAGGAACCGCGCACACCTGCAAGTGAGCACATTGCTCGGCGCCCCGCCGCCGGTGCCCGACCTGCACACCACGGCCGCGGGGGACCACATGCTGCTGAAATCGGACCTGCGCTGGACCCACAGCCTCGCCCCGGGCGCGAAACTGGAAACGAAATTCGGCGTCGAGCGCACGCGCCGCGAAGACCTCTACCTGCGCTCGGGCGTCGACAGCAGGGGGCGTCCGGCCACCGACGGCGGCGTCTCCCACGACGCGCGCTGGAAAGGGGCGAGCAGCACCGGCAAATACACGCGCGCTTTTGAGGGCGGGCATGTGCTGGCGCTGGGCTGGGATGCAGGCAGCAATGACAGCCGCGAACTGCGCGCCGAGCGCGACGCGGTGCGCCCGCTGCCCCCCGGGCAGCCGCCTGACGAGACCTTCGACGCACGCGTCGCGCGCCTCGCCGTGTATGCGCAGGATGAATGGGAGGTGACGCCGCAATGGTCGGTGTACCTCGGCGTCCGTTGGGAAGGCATCCGCACGCGGGTAGACGGGAATACCGTCGAGGACACACGGGTGCGATCGAGCGTCCTGAGCCCGGTGTTCCAGACCTTGTATAAATTCCCCGGCACCCGGGGCGACCAGTTGCGCCTGGCCGTCAGCCGCACCTACAAGGCGCCGGGACTGGAAAGCCTCGTCCCGCGCCGCCAGGCCTGGGAAAACAACAGCGCCACCGAGGCCGATTACCAGGGAAATCCAGGGCTCAAGCCGGAACTCGCCTGGGGCATCGACGCCGCCTGGGAGCACTACTGGGCCGAAGGTGCGATGCTATCGGCGAGCACCTCGCTGCGCCGCATCGACAACTACACCAGCAACCGCGTGGTTTTCGACGGCCTGCGCTGGATCTTCACGCCCTCGAACGAGGACCGGGCAGTCATGCGCAGCCTGGAACTGGAGGCGAAATTCCCCCTGAAGGCGCTGCTGCAAGGGGCGCCGGACATCGACCTGCGCGCCAACGTCAGCCGCAACTGGTCGCGCGTCGAGTCCGTGCCCGGACCGGACAACCGCATGGAGCAGCAGACGCCGCTCAGCGCGAACGTCGGGGCCGACTACAAGGCGGGCAGGCTCACGGCGGGCGGCAACCTGGCGCATCGCAGCGGGGGTTTTGTGCGGGTCGCTGCGAACCGGGGCTATTACTCGCCCGCGCGCACCGACATCGAAACCTACGCCGTATGGAAGTTCACTCCGAAGGTGCAGTTGCGGGTCGCCGCTTCCAACCTGCTCGGCGGGGACAATGCCTTCGAGATCAGTTATACCGACCCGGTAGCCGGAACGGAGAAGCGTGGCTGGACTTACCCGGGAGGCGTCAAGCTGCGCACGACGCTGGAGATGAAGTTCTGAGCGCCGCGCTTAATCAGAGCTCAGGTTATAACTCAATCGCGAGTTCCGGCCGAAAACCTTCCTGCTCGCCCTTGCTCAGGTAGCCCAGGGGATTGGCCACGACCCGGCACGACCACGGCCGGCCGCTGTCGGGATGGCTGCCGGTCACGGTGTAGTCGTTGTGGCAGTGCAGGTGGCCATGCAGCCAGAGGTCGGCATGCGGGAACAAGCCGTCGAGCGCGTTGCAGAAGCCCGCGGTGCCCGGCGTGACGCCATAGCGCGGGTCGGCACTCAGGAGGCTCGGGGCGAAATGGGTCACGGCCACGGTCACGCCGTCGAAGGGCGTGGCGAGCGCCGCGCGCAGCCAGGCCTGGCAATCGAGGCCCATCTCGCGCCATCCTTCGGCCATCACCGGCACGCCTGCGCGCAGGGTGGTGTTCTTGCCGAGGTAGTAGTTGGCGGCGCGCAGGGCTTTGCTGCGCAACTGCAGCTGCTTGGCCAGGTCATGCCCGGCGGCGAGGGCGTCGAAGTCGGACCACAGGGTGGTGCCGATGAAGCGTACATGCCCCACCGTGACGATTTCGCGGTCCAGCCAGGTGATGCCAAGGCCGGCGCAGAGCGCGCGCAGGCGCGCATGGGTGTCGTCGAACTCCAGCCCATCGAATTCGTGGTTACCGGGGATGAACAGGACCTGCGCCCTGGTCGCCCCTGGCCGCAGCGGCGAGAAGCGCCCGAGGCCGAAGTCGTCGCCGCCGAGGCGCGAGCCCGCCTGGTAGGAGCCGATGTCGCCGGCCAGGATGACGGTGTCGGTGTCGGCTGCGATCGCCGGCTGGAAATCGGGATAGCGTTCGAGGTGCAGGTCGGAGAAAAGCTGGATGCGCATGGCCGCAGTATAAGGTAAGCGGAAAACTCCCACAGCGCGGCAATGCGTGCCGACAGGATGCGCGCCCCGTCGAACAGCCCGGCAATGAAGGCATCCGAGTGCGGCAGCGTCTCCCCGGGGCAGACCTGGTCGATCAGGCGGAACGCGACCACGAGGCCGATGTTTTCCATCAGGCCGGCCAGGTAAGCTTCGAAAGCATTCGCGCGTCTACATGATGGACCTTCGCGGGCGGCCTGCGGCTGGCCGCCGATGTCACTGGGTCCAGTAATCCACGACCAGCGAACGCTCGAGGCAGGCGCCGAGCGTGGCGACGAAGTCCTGGTGCGCCTGGTGGACCAGGTAGCCGTCGCGCGCCTCGTCGCTTGCGAAGGTCAGCGTGAAGCAGTGGGTGAAGCCGTCGTTCAGGCCTTCGGGGCTGACGTTCGTGCCCCATTCATAGGATTCGATGCCGGGAATGGCGCTTTTCAGGGCGCCGAAGCCGGCCACGACATTGGCAACTTGCTCGGCGCTGGCGCCGGCCTTGAAGGAAAACAGGACGACGTGGCGCAGGACGGAGGAGGCGTTGGCAGGCATGGTGTTCTGGATGAATGATCGGTTCCTCATGTTACCCGGACGGGCGAAAACGCGGCGCCCGTGGAATGCATGCCTGTTCTGCGCCTGCCGGCGGGCATCGCGGCTAAAATACGCTTTTGAAAACAAGTAAGGGCACTGCGATGAAAAAAACCGGCCTGGCAAAGAGTGACGCCAAAAAGCTGATGAACGGAATGGGCGCACGGGGCGGCGCCATCGGGGGCGGCGAAGCGTCGGCACCGGATCGCCGCGAACAGCGCGAACGCGACCGTGCGGCCGGACTGGTGCCGTTCGCCGTCAAGCTCAACGGGGACCTGGTGAAGGAACTGCAAAACCTTGCTGCCGCCGGGGAGCGCGACATGAACGAACTGGTGGGCGAGCTGCTCAAGAAGGGGATGGCCGGCTGAGGAGGCCAGGCTTTTAACCTGCGCAATACGGGCCTGTGAAAACATACCCGCAGGATGGGCGGGTCTCCCGCTCACGCGTTCAACCAGCCCAGCCGCAGCCGCAGCCAGCCGGCCGCGCAGCCATCAATACTCGCGCCGGTCCGGCTTGATCTCCTGCAGGATCGTGGTCGCGATCTCCTCGATCGACTTGGTCGTCGAAGACAGCCAGCGAATCCCTTCGCGCTTCATCATCACTTCGGCTTCGTTCACCTCATAGCCGCAGTTCTCGATCGACGCATACTTGCTGCCGGCGCGGCGCTCGTTGCGGATCTCGGCCAGGCGTTCCGGCGTGATCGTCAGGCCGAACAGCTTGTGCTTGAACTGCGGCAGCGAGGAGGGCAGCTTGCCGCGCTCGAAGTCGTCGGGAATGAGCGGGTAGTTGGCCGCCTTGATGCCGTACTGCATGGCGAGGTAGAGGCTGGTCGGCGTCTTGCCCGAGCGCGACACGCCAACCAGGATTACGTCGGCGTCGGCCAGGTTCTTGTGCGACTGGCCGTCGTCGTGGGCGAGCGAAAAATTGATCGCCTCGATCCGGTTCTTGTATTCCTCGGAGTCGACGATGTTGTGGATGCGCCCGATCGTGTGCGTCGATTTCACGCCCAGCTCCATCTCGAGCGGCGCGACGAAGGTCTGGAACAGGTCCATGTGCATGCCGTTGGCCGCGCGGATCACGCCCGACAGGTCGTGCTTGACGAGGGTCGAGAACACGATCGGCCGCTGCTTGTTGTCCGCGTGGTAAACCTCGTTGATGCGCCGTGCGGCGTCGCGCGCCTTGTCGAGCGTGTCGATGAAGGGGATGCGGATCTGGCGAAAGCGCATCTCGAACTGGCTCAGCACCGCGTGGCCGAAGGTCTCGGCGGTGATGCCGGTGCCGTCCGAGACGAAGAACACGGTGCGCGTCGGCGGGGGAAGCGAGGGGCGGCCTTCAACTGTCATAATATTTTTTAACTGTTGCTGTCAGGGTTGCAGTGTTGTGCGATGTGGATCGGGGACACCCGGGGTAGAATACTCGGCAACGGATTTTGCATTGTGCTGCACGGCGACCAGAATGACAAGAACACGCGCCGGCGGCCCGCAGATTTTCGATTAACCTACTGCGCGTTGGCCTGGCGGTCTGCGAGGCTCGCTGTACCTCCGTACAGCGAGCATGACCACCTTGGTGGCTCGACCACCATGCCGGCCGCTCGCTACGGTTCTTCGAGGATCCTACAGATTTCTATCATCAAGTAAGGGTGTTTTATTATGACCAACCTGTCCAACGCAGCATTGAAGGAACCCGAGCAGGGCGGCGACCGGGGCGACACTGTATACGTCGCCTCGTTCGAGAACCTGCGCATGACCGATGTCGAATCGGTCGGCGGCAAGAACGCCTCGCTCGGCGAAATGATCAGCCAGCTGGCCGAAGCCGGCGTGCGCGTGCCGACCGGCTTCGCCACCACGGCCGAGGCGTTCCGCGATTTCCTGGGTCACTCGATCGATGGCGGCCCATCGCTGGCCGACCGCATCGCCACCCGCCTGGAGGGCCTCGACATCGACGACGTGCGCTCCCTGGCCGCCGCCGGCCTCGAGATCCGCCAGTGGATCGTCGAGACCCCGTTCCAGCCGCGCCTGGAAGAGGAAATCCGCGCCTACTACGAGCGCCTGGTGGCCGATTCAAGCGCCGAGATGTCGTTCGCGGTGCGCTCGTCGGCCACCGCCGAAGACTTGCCGGACGCCTCGTTCGCAGGCCAGCAGGAGACCTTCCTGAACGTGGTCGGCATCGACAACGTATTGGAGGCCATGAAGCACGTCTTCGCCTCGCTGTACAACGACCGCGCGATTTCCTACCGCGTGCACAAGGGCTTCACCCACGCCGAAGTGGCGCTGTCGGCCGGCGTGCAGCGCATGGTCCGCTCCGACCTCGGCGCGGCCGGCGTCATGTTCACGATCGACACCGAATCGGGCTTCAAGGACGTGGTCTTCATCACCTCCAGCTACGGCCTGGGCGAAACCGTCGTCCAGGGCGCGGTCAACCCGGACGAGTTCTACGTCCACAAGCCGATGCTCCAGCAGGGCAAGTCCCCGGTCATCCGCCGCAACATCGGCTCGAAACTGATCAAGATGGAATTCACCAGCGAGGCGAAAGCCGGCCGCTCCGTGAAAACCGTCGACGTGCCGATCGAAATGCGCAACCGCTATTCGCTGACCGACGCCGAAGTCGTCGAGCTGGCAAAGTACGCCGTAATCATCGAAAACCACTCCGGCCGTCCGATGGACATCGAGTGGGGCAAGGACGGCCGCGACGGCAAGCTCTTCATCCTGCAGGCGCGTCCTGAAACCGTGAAGTCGCAGCAGAAATCCACCGACGCCCAGCAGCGCTTTTCCCTGAAGGGCAGCGGCACC